>CAINSX010000214.1 GCA_903853185.1 uncultured Opitutia bacterium | reverse complement strand
CGGGAAGTTCCTCCCGAAGATGAAAGATGGCGGATGGACGATAAAGGCCGCCGCAGGGCGGCCGAGGGTAGGGGCGATTAATCAATTTTCTGGCCCTCCGAGCCTCTGGGCCTCCGGTCCTCTTTGTGCTTACGCCTTCCAACACCCCGGCAGGTGCTCGTCGAGTACGCCGACGGCCTGCAGATAAGCCTGGATGATGGTCGGGCCGACGAACTTCATGCCGCGCCGTTTGAGTTCCTTGGAAATCTTTTCCGCCAGCGGCGAGGTCGGCTGATGGGTGCGCGAGCGTCGGATGACCGGCTTGCCGTCGACGTGCGCCCAGAGCCATTTCGAGAAGCTGCCGAACTCGTCCTGCATCGCAAGGAACGCGCGCGCGTTGAGGGCGACGGATTCGAGTTTGCCGCGATGACGAATCACGCCGGGATTTTCCATGAGCGTGTCGATCTTCTTTCCGTCGAAGCGCGCGACCTTGCGGACGTCGAAATGCGCGAAAGCCTTTCGGTAATGCTCACGTTTCTTCAGGACGGTGATCCAGGAGAGCCCGGCTTGCGCGCCCTCGAGGATGAGCTGCTCGAAGAGCAGTCGGTCGTCGCGGACGGGCACGCCCCATTCGTCGTCGTGATAGGCGACATACAGCGGATCATCTCCGCACCAGAAGCAGCGTGGCTTCGCCTTGGCCACGTCAGGCCTTGGTCGAAAGACCGCGCAGCCAGGCGATCCAGCCGGCGGGTAGACCGCGGGCGAGGGCGCCGCGCACGATCTTCTCGTGGTAGAGCTTCGAGGGCAGGTGCGGGCCGGTGGGGTCGACGACCTTGTAGGCCTGGCAGTCGAGCGGGCAGTCTTCGAGGCCGGCTTCGAGTACGGTCATCTTGATGCGCTTGTAGGCCGAGCCTTCGGCGTCATCCATGCGCTTCCAGTCGTCAGCCGTCATCTCATACACCGCGCCCCAGACGCCGGGTGTGTCCAGATCTTCCAAGACGTCGGCTGAACCGCCGCCCCAAGTCGAGCTCGGGTGGGTGAAGGCGAGGCGATGCTTAGGCAGGAAGGCCTTGCCGCGATAGCTGGAGCCAGGACAACGGCGTTCCATCTGGGTGGAGTCCAGATTGGAAGCGTAGGCGAAATAGTACCGGCTCATGCGAAGGGAGACGAACTTTGCCCATCTCGGGCGGAGATGCAATCATGCAACCATGGATGGGGGTCTGCTGGCATGCTGGCACGCTGCGAAGCAAAGGCATAACCCCAATCTGCAAGTTATTAACAGCCAGCAGCACGGACGTTGAGCGGCTATTCCTGAGATTGCTTCTCAGCAGTTCACCATGCCAGCAGTTCCCCCTCCGATAGGCGTAGCCTATCGGGCGATATCATTCCGGCCCAGGACGGTGATGCCGTGGCTGGACAGGACGGAGGCGGCGAGTTCCTGCGCTTCGGTGCGGACGACGAGACCGTAGCGGCCGTTCGGACGGAAGAGGAAAGGGTAGACGTAATGGATGTTGATCTCGGCCTTGAGCAGGAGGCCGGTGACATCCTTGAGCTGGGCTTCCGACTGGAGTTCGATGGCGACGACGGGGACGTCGTCGTGGGCGAAACGGTGCTCGTCGAGGATCTGTTCGGCACGCTCAGGGTAGTCGACGACGATGCGGATAATCGTGGAGTCGGTGGTGTCGACGAGGCACAGCGCCATGATATGGACATCGGCGCCGGCCAGGGACTCGACCAGTTCGTTGAGGCGTCCGACCTTGTTCTCGACGAAGATGGAGAACTGGCGGACAGGTCCGAGGTCAGGTTGCTGGGAGAGTTCGGCGGCCATCGAGAGTCATTATGACAATTCGTATGCGTTTCTCCAGCCCCTTTTAGGTTGAACGCAGGAAACGGACCCCGATTGTCCCGACGTGCTCTCCCTTTTTGCGATCTTCCTGGCCCAGGCGCCCACCCGCCTGCCCGACACGGTCGTGATCGAAACTCGCCAAGCCGCCCCCCTGGCCGACGCCTCGCCTTCGGTCAGTCGCCTCGATGTCACGGCCGCGACGGAATCTGGCCAGACCACCCTCGCCGGACTCCTGGGCGGTGCCCCAGGCGTCTTCGCTACGGAGCAGTCAGGGGAAGGCTCCGTGGGGTCGCTCTTCCTGCGTGGCACGAACTCGACCCAGACGGCGGTGCTGCTCGATGGGCGTCGTCTGCCGCAGGGCTTTTCCAATTCCTACGAGATCGGCCGCTACCGCATCTTCGGACTGTCATCGGTGGAAATCCTCCGTGGTCCGTCCTCCTCGCTCTATGGCGCGAATGCGCTCGGTGGCGTGATTGATTTGCGTCAGCAGTCGCCGCTCTCGGCGAAGGCCGGCTCGACCCTCGTGGCCGAAGGCGGTTCCTTCGGTCGCGGCTCGCTGGGTCTCGCGTTCCTGTCGAACAACGCTGTCGGCACGCAGGCGGCGACGCATGGCACCTCGGTCAGTCTCTCGGCTTCGAATGACGACGGCTGGCGTCCGAACGGTGACCGCGATGCGCTCAGCGCGTATCTTAAGCACGAGTGGCGTTTATCGCCTAACCTAGTCTTCGACCTCGTCGGATCGGCCGACCACGGTAAGGCCGGCCTGCCCGGACAAGATATCGGTGGAGCCGGCAGCCTGACGGATTGGGAACGCGACAGCGGCTGGCTGCTTTCGCCCGGCCTGCGCTTCCAGGATGCCGACACTGACGTGACCGTCTTCTGGTCGCGGGCGGGTAGCGCTATTTCCAGCGTCACCGCACCTTATGCGAACCGCTATCTGCTGGATCGCGATGAAGTCACGGCCTTCGTCGATCGCAAGGTGCGCCCCGATCTTACCTTGGGCTTAGGCGTCAGCTACGAGCGCTCTTCGTTCGAACAGTTCGATGTCGCCGCGAACAGCCTGACCTGGGCGGACACCCATGAGGGCCTCGGTGTCTGGACCCGCGCCGACTGGCAGGTCACCGTCGCCGACCGCCTCCGCGCCTCCTTGCGCGACGACCGCTTCACCGACTTCGCCGGCAAAACGACCGGCGAGGTTTCCTATTCGCACCGCTTCACCAAGGAGCTGCTGGCACACGCCAAGATTGGTACCGCTTATCGTGCGCCGGCGGCCAATGACCTCGCCTACGGCACGCACCTCGGGCTGCCGCTCCGTCCCGAGAGCAATACCGGCACCGAAATCGGCCTGCGCCACGAGAACGCCGTGCCCGGCGCACTGTCGTGGACGCTCGTCGCCTTCCGCAATGAGCTGACCGACCTCATCGATTATAATCCGTCCAGCTATCAGACGTATAACATCGCCAAGGCTCGCACCCAAGGTGTCGAAGCGGGCATCGAAACGCGTCCGGCCAAGGGATTGCGCCTCTTCGGTGCGACCACCTGGCTCGACAGCGAGATCCAGTCGACCGACTATTATCTCGGTACTGGTCTGACGGGCGACAAGCTGCTGCGGCGCCCCTCGCTGACGCTCACGGTCGGCTTGGAAGTCATCCCGAACGACGACTGGACCTTCGGTGTTTCTGCCGCGCATCTCCGCGGTCGCGAAGACTATGACTGGAACAGCGGGAGTCGGGTCAGCCTGCCGAACGCCACCTTCGTGCGTGTCTGGATCCGCCGGACTCTTTCCGACAGCACCGAGATCTCCCTGCGCATCGAGAACCTCTTCGGCGAGGACGCTCCGCCCGCCGCCTTCGGCTTCGGCGCCCAGCCCCGCTCGGCGTATGTGGGCGTGACGCGCAAGTTCTGACGCGAAGGTTCAGGTGAACCTTCGCGTGGGGTTCTGCTGGCATGGTGAACTGCTGCGAAGCCGATTCATGTAGGGTGGTGGGGCAGGTCAGGGGTGACGTTCTTCCTGGCGGAGACGTTCCTGTCGCATGCGGATCGTGCCACCTAAGAGCTGGTTGACCGTGTAAAGCCTTCGATGGGTCGATTGATATTCCGTTGGGGTGAGTGCGCCTATGTCGTGGGCTATCTCGAGTTGCGTCGCGAGTTCGGCCGCCGACCCTCTGGCGATATAGAGAAATCGGATGGAGTCACGATTGCTGCCGCGCTCGTCTCCTTCGGCGATATTCGACGGAACGGAGATGGCCGATCGGCTGATCTGGTCGCAGAGGGCGCGCCGGCGTGAGAGCGTCGGTCCGTCGGCGACCCTTAGCACTTCGATTGCCAGAATCTTTGCTTCTTTCCAGAGGTTTAAGTCGCGGTAGCTGCGGACAGCTTCACGTGGTGAGACGGGGTCGTCGGGATGCATCAAGCCAACCTGCCTTCGCGGCACCTCTTTCGCATCTCCAATCAACTGGTTACTTTAATCCACTTCCGGCCACTAGATTACCCCTTGTCTCTGCTTCGCAGCAGATCACCAGTACCCATGCCAGCACGCGCTTGGCGCGACTGTTTCGCAGCAGTTCACCATGCCAGCAGTTCCCCCACGAAGTAAGCCCTGCTTACTTCGTCGGTAATTTCGCCAGATCCACGACCGGCTCCTTCCCGGCCGGTACCGCGAGTATCACCCCGCGCTTGCCGTCGGCGCTCGAGTAGCCCCCGGTGATCAGCGCCACGGCGTTGCCTTCGACGGTGTGGGCGAAGTCCTTGCGGCCGAGTTCGGAGGTCGCGCTGCTCTTGGCTTCCTTGAGCGCGACCCATTTGCCGGCGCTGTTGCGGATCCACAGGTTCGAGTAGAGGCACTTGCGTTCGACCTGTCCGTAGGAGCCCGACCAGTCTTCGACGAAGGAATAGAGGCCATCGATCTTGGCTTCAGTCTTAGGGCGACGGAACGAGGTCAGGAAGCGCCACTGGCCGGTCTCGGCGAGCTTCACCCAGGCGGAGTAGACCGCGGCGTCGCCGTCGGCTTTCACGCCGAGCAGGAACGAATAGGTCGCATTGTCTTTCCAGGCGTAAGGAAGGTCGCTGTGGCCGCCCGAGCCTTCGTGGTCGAAGGCTGAGGCGTTGACGCCTTCGCCCTTGGCGACGGTCGTCACGACAAGGTCGCGGAGTTCTTCAGCGCTGACCTTCTTGGCGTCGTTCTTCACGTAGCCGTTATCCCAGAGAGAGTAGATGAACACGCGGTCCTTGGCTTCCGGTCCGGCGGTCTTGCGCTGGAAGCCGAAGTAGCCGTGGCCGAAGCCCAGCACGCAATTGTAGGTCGTAGGCGGGCCGGGCAGCGACTTCGCTTCGGCGTAAGCCCAGAGCGCCATCTCGCCCTTGGGGAGCGCATAGCCGAAGTGCACCGACTGCGCATTGCCGTTCGGGAGTGTCCAAAGTTCGGGGTTGGTCGCGCCGATCAGTAGCAGGCCGTTGAGCGTCACGCTTCCTTCGGCTTGCTGGGCATCGAGGGCGACGAGGTAGGTGCCAGCGGCAGGGAAGGTGAGGGCGATTTCCTTGGAGACCGCGGGTTTCCCGGTGCCGGTGAGCTGGACGGAAACCTTGGCGGCCTTCTTCAGCGCATCGACCTTCAGATTGTCGACGACGTGCGCGGTCAGCGTCGTCGTGGAGCCTTTGTTCGCGGTGAAGCGAACGGAGAGTTTCTTGACGCCCGGCTTCTCGACGACGATCGGGATGAGCAATCGTCCGCCGGCTTTTTGGATGGTAGCGGCACCGACGCCGCCGCGGTCGCCGACGGAGATCTCGGGCGATTCGGTGTAGGCGGTCTTCAGGTGGAGGAGCGGCACCGTGGTCGCCTTCGCCTTGGTGTTCGTCGCGCAAGTGAAGCGATAGCCGTGCAGGGTCACCGAGCCCTTGCGCTCTTTGGCTTCGAGCTGCAGGAAGGCGGGCGCGTCGGCGAGCGCAGCGAAGGAGCCCAGCGAGATCCACTCCGCCTTGCCGGTGCCCTCGACCTTGGCCGAGCCGGTGAAGGCCTTGCCGGCGATCTTGCCGGTCAGGGTGGCCGACTTGCCGGCCGGCATCGTCACTTGTGCTTCGACCGTCCATTCGCCTTTGTCGGCGAAGCTGAAGAACGCGAAGACGCCGTGGTCGCCGTTGAACTCCGCGGCGACCTTGCCGCCCGCCTCGGTGAACTTCGCGCCGAAGCGGCTGGGGTTGGTCGATTCCAGCCCGACCTCATTGGCTGTCAGGGCCAGGCAGGGAAGGGTGAGCAGGAACGTAAAGAGACGCTTCAGGGGCATTGGATTGTTTTAATGACTCCTTCATGCGTGACCACCCCTTTAATCGATTGGTAAATGAAGGATACAGCACGCCTTGGGCGTGCGGGGGTCTGCTGGCATGGTGAACGGCTGCGAAGCAATCGCGCCAAGCGCGAGCTGGCATGGGTACTGGGGATCTGCTGCGAGGCTGTGCACGTAAATATGGAAAGGGAGCCCTCGGCCCCTTGTTTCCGGATGTCACTTCTTCGCAGCGGTTCACCATGCCAGCGGATCCCCCAAGGGCGGCGCTATTTACGCCGCCCTTCATTTAGCCTTCAGCCAAAAGTAACTCTACACATCTTCCCATCGGCGAGGCATCTGATTTAATTGTGTGTACGGAAGCGCAGAGGGCTCCGTAACAACCCAACAAAAACAATATGAATCCTCGCATCATCGCTCTCCTCGCGGTGCTCGCTTCGGCCGAACAGGCTTGGGCGGGTGATCCGGCCAGCCTCGCCGCTCATCCCGGCAAGACTCCCTCGGTCCGCGCCCACAAGCCCGGCCACTCCGGTGACAATCGTCCCTACGTCCCCTCCATCCTCACCCAGTTCGGGGATCCGCTGCCTGGCCTCACGGTCGAGCAGACGAACCTCTTCCTGGACGGCAAGGATGACTTCGAGAAGACCGAGGACGTGGCCGGCGGCCTCGGCCCGATCTTCAACCGCGACTCCTGCGTCGCCTGCCACTCCTCGCCCGCCACCGGCGGCGCGAGCGCGATCAACGTCACGCGCTTCGGGATGACGGTGAACGGCAAGTTCGATTCGCTCGATTCGCTCGGCGGCTCGCTCTTGCAGGAAAACGCCATCACCCCTGAAGCTCAGGAATTCGTCCCTTCGATCGCCAACGTCGTCATCCACCGCAACTCGACCCCGCTCTTCGGTCTCGGCCTGATCGACGCCATCCCTGACTCGGAGATCGTCCGTAACGCCAAGGCCTATCCCAACGAGCACATCAAGGGCCGCGTGGGTTGGGTGACCGATGTCGTCAGCGGCAAGCGCATGGCGGGTCGCTTCGGCTGGAAGGCCCAGCAGGCCACGGTGCTCGGCTTCGCGGCCGATGCCTACCGTAACGAGATGGGCGTGACGAACCGCTACTTCCCCACGGAGAACGCCCCTAACGGCGATTTGGTCCGGTTGGCCAAGACCGACTTCGTCCAGGATCCTGAAGATGCGCCTGCCACCGGCCTGGCCGACTTCGAGAAGGTCGCGAACTTCATGCTGTTCCTCGCGGCTCCTCCTGTGACCAAGCCCACGCCTGCCACGGCTTCGGGTAAGATGTTGTTCGACGTCGCCGCCTGTTCGCTCTGTCACACGCCCACGATGCGGACTGGCTACAGCAAGATCGCCGCGCTGAATAACAAGGAAGTCCGCCTCTACTCGGATCTCCTCCTCCATGACATGGGTTCGCTCGGTGACGGTATCGTCCAGGAGACCGCCACCGGTCGCGACTTCCGCACCGCTCCTCTGTGGGGCATCGCCCAGAGCGCGCCTTACCTGCATGACGGTCGCGCCGTGACGATCGACGAAGCCATCAAGGGGCACGAGGGCGAAGGTAAGGTCTCGAAGGACCGCTACCTGAAAATGACCAAGGCCCAGCAGAAGCTCCTGACCGACTTCGTGCTCTCGCTCTGAGTCGACTCAGCCAACGCACCATCAGGGCGGCCTCCGGGCCGCCCTTTTTATTGCCGTAATAAAACGTTGGATGGTTGAATGGTTGGATTGTTGGATAGTGAATGATGTTGGGCAGAATCCTTTATCTGAGTGTAGGAGAGGGGCCTCACTGGAATGAGGGTGAGGCTGCGGTCGGTTCGGTTGATGGTTAGCCATGAATCCGATCTCATCCTCCTCGGGTGCTGCTATCAGCGGCTATCGTGACTTGGAGCTCTGGAAGTCAGCGATGGAGCTTGCGCTCGTGGTATTGAAACTGGCCGATGGACCTTTGCTTAGCCGACGACGTTCCCTCTGCGATCAGATCGGCCGTGCGGCGGTTTCGGTTCCTTCGAACATAGCCGAAGGCAATGAGCGTGGAACGAACCGTGACTCCATCCGGTTTCTTTACATGGCCAGAGGCTCCGCTGCCGAATTATCTACCCAGCTTGAGCTGGCTCTCGGTATCGGGGCCATAACCCCTGCTGAGCATGCTGATCTTCAGGTCCGGCTTTCGAAGGTTTTTAGGCTGCTCGGCGGTATGCTCAAGATGCGCCAGGCACGGCTTGATGCAGATACACGGGCGAAATGATTCGCCCTGCCTCTCTCCATTCAACCATCCAACTATCCAACGATTCAACCTGTCCTCACCCAACCATTCAACGATTCAACAATCCAACTTTTATCCCCACCTTCTGCTCCCCCTGCTTCAGTCCCGGGTAGGTCGCTTCCTTGGGGTCGAAGCCAAGGGTGATGGAGAGTTCAAGTTTGGCGGCATCGAACTTGTACGAGCAACCGTCGACGAGCCGGCTAGCTCCTTCGGCTTCGGATGCGCCGTTGAAGCCCTGCCAGGCCTTCTGCCACGCGGCCAGGGTCATGGGTTCGCCGCGGTCAAAGGAGAAACGGATGTCGGTCGCCTTGGCCGCGTAGAAATTCCCGTCGAGCTTTCGGTCTTCGCTACGGAGCTGGTTCGGGTCGGTCAGTTTGAGCAGGAGACCCTGTTCTCCGATGATCAGGTTCTGGTGGATGCCGCAGCGGGCCGCGCTCCAGCTGCCCGTTCGCTTGCGGTCCAGGGAGAACTGGATGCCCATGGTCTTGGAGCCGAGGATCAGGTTGCGACGCATATCGACACCGCCGGATTCGCGGGTGCGGATGCCGATATCGTTTTCGATGAGAATGTTTCCTTCGACGACCGCCGGCTTGGCGTCGCCGATCTCGAAGTCGATGCCCACGCCTTGGCGCACACAGACGTTGTTCCGGATGACCGTGCCTTCGCCCGCTCCGCCGTCGAGCCAGAGGCCCCACTGGACGTAGTTGTCGCGGACGAGATTACCCTCGATCACCGAGTGGCTCGGGTGGTGGAGCTTGATGCCGGCGCTTTCCCAGCGCTTCTTGCCGGTGAAGTGCAGGCGATTGTTCCGTTCGACGACGTTACCGCGGATGGACAGGGAAGGGGCGTTGTAGCTGGCCGTGCCGGCGGCGCCGTTGTCACTGATGACGTTGCCTTCGACGAGATGTCCGCGGGCGCCCGTGGCCCGGCCGTTGTCGCCTGACTCGAGGTCGGAGGACTCCGCGCCCTCGTTGCCGAGGTCGAGGCCGATGCCGTTGGCGAAGCGGATGACGTTGTCGCGGATGATCCAGTTCCGGCCGGAGCGCGAGCCGACCATGCCGGCCTGCTGCCATTCGGGGTGGTCCTTCTCCCAGAAGTTCGTCGG
>CAINSX010000213.1 GCA_903853185.1 uncultured Opitutia bacterium | reverse complement strand
TCTATCCGGGCAACGGCACCGACGGCGCCGAAGCCAGGCTCTTCCTGCCAGGCTGGCAAGTTGTCAGCGAAGATGGCCTGACGACCGTCACCCTGTGCGAACCCGCCGCTCCGGGCTGCGCCACCCGCCTGGCCATCCGGGCCGAAAGCTTCCGCAAATTCAGCTACCGCTCGAATCCTCCTCCGCCCCGGGCGCCGGTCCCGACCGTGCTTTCCGAAGTCGGCGGATCTTGGTTCCCGTCTGCGGTCGTCCGCGCGACCGAACTCATCAAAGAAGGCTCCTTCGAGAAGATCGTCCTTTCGCGTGCCTTCGACTGGCGCCGGGCCGAACCCTTCAGCATCTACGCAACGTTGCACCGCCTGCGTCGCGGCAACCCGCCTTGCCACACGTTCCTCGTCGACGAGGCCGAAGGCGCCCTAGTCGGGGCCACGCCTGAGACGCTACTTTCCCTGTTCGACGGTGCCGTCCGCTCAGAATCGGTGGCTGGCACGACCCGTCGTGGTGAATCCGCTTCCGAAGATGCCAGCCTGGCCGAAGCCTTGCTCACGAGCGAAAAAGATCTCCGCGAACACAGCGCCGTCACGGCCTCGATCCTTCGTCGCCTGCGCATGGTGGGCGTTCTTGCCGCGACCTCACGTAACGCGGAACTGCTTCGCCTCGGCAATGTGATGCACCTGCGCACGCCGATTGAAGGCACCATGCCGGCCGACCGTCGCTTCCTGGAAGTTGCCGGCGAACTTCACCCCACTCCGGCCGTCGGCGGCAAACCCCGCGCGCTAGCCCTTCCTTTCATCCCAGGATTCGAGCCCCACCAGCGCGGCCTCTATACCGGAGCCGTCGGCTGGGTGTGTTCAGATGGCTCTTCCGGCAAGCTCTTCGTAGCCCTGCGTTGCGCCCGTATCAAAGGCTCCGAAGCCCGTGCCTTCGCCGGCGCCGGCATCGTGGCCGGCTCGGATCCGGACGCCGAGTCGACGGAAACCGAGATGAAACTCCGCACGATCCTTGAGGCACTGATCTGAGGATGAAGGTCGTCCTCCAGCGCGTGCTTTCGGCGGCCGTGTCCGTCGACGGAAACATCACGGGTTCAATTGGGCCCGGTTACCTCTTGCTCGTTGGCCTTGCTGCCGGTGACGATGAAGCCACCGTCCGACGACTGGCTGCGGACGTCTCCAAGGCGCGCCTGATGTCTGACACCCAAGGCAAGATGGGCGTCAACCTGCGTGACGCGTGCGGGCAGGCCTTGGCCGTAAGCCAATTCACTTTGCTGGCTGATTTCTCGAAAGGTAACCGCCCTTCCTTCAATGGCGCCGCCAAGCCAGAAATCGCCAAACCGCTCTTCGACCTCTTTGTCCAAGAACTTTCCGCACTCCTCGGACAGCCCGTGCCCACGGGGGTCTTCGGTGCCGACATGCGGGTGGAACTGGTGAACGACGGCCCGGTGACGGTCGTGCTCGAATAGTTTAGGCTTAACCTCCCGCCCCGCCGTCCCTACCCCTGAGGTCCGCCCATGCTTTCCGTACGCATCATCCCTTGTCTCGACGTCCACGGCGGCCGCGTGGTCAAAGGCGTCAAGTTCGAGGAACTGCGCGACGCCGGCGACCCCGTAGCCGTCGCGGCGGCCTACGAGAAACAAGGTGCCGATGAGCTGGTCTTCCTTGATATCACCGCTTCCAGCGACGAGCGCCGTACCATGGTTGACGTCGTCGAACGTACGGCCGACCAGGTCTTCATGCCCCTCACGGTCGGCGGTGGTCTTCGTTCCGTCGAAGACATCCGCACGATGCTGAATGCCGGCGCAGACAAGGTCTCGCTCAATACTTCCGCGATCAAGGATCCTAACCTTGTGCTCGAGGCTGCCCGCAAATTCGGTAGCCAGTGCATCGTCGTCGCCATCGACGCCAAGAACGTCGGCCCAGGCAAATGGGAAGTCTTTACCCATGGTGGCCGTAATGCCACCGGCCTCGATGCGATTGAATGGGCCCGTAAGGCACACTCCCTTGGCGCCGGCGAAATCCTCCTGACCAGCATGGATCGTGACGGCACCGCCGCCGGCTACGATATCCCGCTCAATCTCGCCATCTCCTCGGCCGTCGAAGTCCCCGTGATCGCCTCAGGCGGCGCCGGTAACCTCGACCATATGGCCGACGTCCTGAAGCAAGGCGGAGTCAGCGCGGTCCTCGCCGCCAGCATTTTTCACTTCGGTACCTATACCGTCCGCCAGGCCAAGGAGCACCTTCGTGCTGCCGGCCTACCGGTCAGACTTTAAGCGACGGTCGGCGGGACAGCCTTCGGCATCACCAGGATCTTGTCCAGGCGATG
>CAINSX010000212.1 GCA_903853185.1 uncultured Opitutia bacterium | reverse complement strand
GGCACCCCAGATAGCGAACGCCTCATCGTCGAAGGCGCCGTCTGGCGCTTCCACCCAACGCGCAAGGTCTTCGAGCGCTGGAGTGAAGGCGGCAGTAACCAGTGGGGCGTGGATTGGAATGACCACGGCGAAGCCTTCTTCGAAGCCTGCGTCATCCCGCACATGTGGCACGCCATCCAGGGCGCCCGCTACCAGCGTCAGGCCGGCACGCACCCGGACGTCCACACCTACGAAGACATCAAGACCATCGCCTGGGGCCGCTATGAGAAAGCCGCCTACGCCGGCGCGATGGTGTACCTCGGCGGAGCCTTCCCGGCCGAATGGCGCGACCAGTTCTTTTTCCATGACATCCACATGAACAAACTGCGCTGCGAGACGATGGTCCCGACGGGCAGCGGCTACCGCAGCGAGAAGAAAGTCGACTTCGCAGTGAGCTCCGACCGGTGGTTCCGCGGCCTCTCCCCTCAGTATGGTCCGGACGGCGGAGTGTTCATCAACGATTGGTATGACAAGGTCCCTTGCCACCAGCAGAAGGAATTCTCCGATCGCACCAACGGCCGCGTCTACAAGATCGTCACCGACGCCGTGAAGCCGGTGAAGGTCGACCTCGCGAAGCTCTCCGACGCCGAACTGGTCGCCCATCACCTCAACGCCAACGAATGGTATGTCCGCCACGCCCGACGCCTCCTCCAGGAGCGCGGCGCCAACGCCGCCACGACCGCCGCCCTCGAGAAGATCCTCTTCGAAAACACCGATGACACCCGTCAGCTACGTGCCCTCTGGACGCTACAGGCCCAAGGCGCCCTCACCGAAGCCACCCTACTCCGGACACTCGAAGCCAATAGCGACGCCGTCCGCGGCTGGGCCATCACCTGCGCCACCGAAGGCGGTAAGCCCACGGCGAGCCTCTATGAGCGCATCGTCCAGCTGAGTCAGAAAGATCCTTCCGCCGTCGTGCGTCGTCGCATCGCCTCCGCCGCGCAGCGCCTCCCGCTGGCCGATCGGTGGAACTGGCTCGAACCGCTCGCGCAGCATGCCGAAGACGTCGCTGACCAGAATATCCCTTTCCTTCTCTGGTACGCACTGGAACCGGCTGTAGCCGCCGATCCCGTCCGCGGCCTCGCCCTCGCCCAGAAGACCCCCTTCGCCAAACTCGCGAACTTTACCGCTCGCCGTCTGGCCACCGCGGCAGTCGAACCCGGTGCGAAGGGCGAAAAGCTCGAGCTCCTCAGCCAGACCCTGCTCGCCGCCGACGACAAACTCCGCGCCACGCTCCTCAATGGCATCAAGGACGGCCTCGTCGGCCAGGTTCGCCTCAAGGAACCCGCTACGTGGCCCAAGGCCTACGACGAACTTGCCAAGCACCCCTCTAACGAGGTGCGCAGCAGCGCCCGCCAAATCGCCGTGACCTTCGGTAACGCCTCGGCCTTGAACGAACTCCGCGCCACCCTGGTCAACCCCAAGGCACCCGCGCCTGAACGCGCCCGCGTCCTCGCCAACCTGGCCCAGATCCACGACCAAGAATCCCTGCCCGCCATTCTCAACCTGGCCAAGGCCGGCGCCCTGCGCGGAGAGGCGATCCCCGCGCTCGGACAGTTCTACGATCCCCGCATCGCTCAGCT
>CAINSX010000211.1 GCA_903853185.1 uncultured Opitutia bacterium | reverse complement strand
GTGGTGCTCAACGACACCTTCGGAAAGATGAACGCCGCTCGCGAGCACATGGCTCAGTTCACCGCCGACGCCTCGCACGAACTGCGGACGCCGCTGACGGTCATCCTTTCCGACAGTCAGGGTGCCTTGCGCCAGGAGCGTACGCCCGAGGAATATCGTGCCACGCTTGAGACCATCAAGCAGTCGGCACTGCGGATGAAGTCCATCTCCGACGCCCTACTGGAGCTCGCCCACGGCGATGCCGGTCAGCCCGTCGCGCAGGACGCCTGTGACCTCGCGGACCTTGCCGACGAATCCGTGGCCTTGCTTGGACGCGTCGCCCGCGAGCATTGCGCCAAGCTTGTCCCGCACCTCGAAGGAGCTCCCGTCGTGGGTGATGCCGGTCGTCTAGGTCGGGTGATCCTCAACCTTTCCATCAACGCCATCCTGCATAACGAAGCCGGCGTCACCGTGACCGTGACGACCGGCGTGAGCGAGGGCTTCTCGGAGCTGCGCGTGGCCGATGACGGCCGTGGCATCGCGCCAGAGAACCTGGATCACATCTTTGAGCGCTTCCGCCGTGTCGACGCCTCGCGCTCCCGGCATACCGGTGGAGCCGGCCTCGGTCTTGCGATCGTCAAGCAGACCGTCGAAGCCCATGGGGGCACCATCGCCGTGACCAGCGAGGTGGGCAAAGGCACCGTCTTTGTCGTCCGGCTGCCGAAGGGCTGATCAGACCGTCGCCAGCACGCGCCGCTTGATCTCCGCGACGGGCATCGCGTTGAGCAGGACGGGCGAGAGGCGGTTCTCGTTGATCAGCGGGAGGGCCGTGAGGCGTTCGCTGAGCACGAGGTTGCGGTTGGCGGCGACTTCGTCGACGCGATCCACGGGCGTGAAGCGCGGCGTGGACCTGAGTACTTCCGGATTCGTGCGGATGAGGTCGCCGATGGCCAGGACGACCTCAGCGAAGCGGTCGAGCTCGTCCTTGGTGTAGGATTCCGTCGGCTCGATCATCAGGCCGAAGACCTCGGGGAAGGCGACCGTCGGGGCGTGGAAGCCGAAGTCGAGGAACAGCTTGCCGACGCGCGCGATGATGCTCGCGCGGGGGATGCCCGCGGTCTCGATGCGTTTGAAGTCCTCTTCCGTAAGCGTGAGGATGAACTCGTGCATGCGCGGCACGCCGTCGGCCGCCGCGGGCAGCGACGGGAAGGACTTGCCCAGCTTCGAGAAGAGGTAGCGGCTGGAGAGGACGGACATCGCGGCCATCCGACGCACGCCCTCCTTGCCGAGGCGTTGCAGGTAGGTGTAGACGCGCACCTTGTGGGCGAAGTTGCCCCAGTGGCGATGGAACGAGCCGATGCTGTGCTTCGGCTTCACCGGCACGTAGACGTCGCCCTGCTTCGCGATCTGGAATCCTGGGAGGAAGTCGATGAGGCGCTCGGAGACGGCCACGATGCCGTCGCCGGGTCCGCCGCCGCCGTGCGGGACGGTCCAGGTCTTGTGGAGATTGTTGTGGACCGCGTCGACACCGAGGGCGCTGAGGTTCACCCAGCCCGCAATGGCGTTCATGTTGGCGCCGTCCATGTAGACGAGCCCGCCGATGCGGTGGATCTCCGCGGCCATCTTCTGGAAGTCGGTCTCGAAGACGCCGGAGGTGTTCGGATTGGTGACCATCATGCCCGCGATACGCGGACCGAACTCGGCGATCTTCGCGGCGAAGTCGGCCTGGTCGACGCGGCCGTCGGGAGCGGATTTCAGGATCACGATGCCCGAGGGCGAGCCGTCTGGGTTGCGCTTGGTGGCGTAGCCAGCGGTGGTGGCCGTGGCGAAGTTCGTGCCGTGGGCCGTCGACGGGATCAGGATGATGTCACGGTGCTGGCCGTGGTGACGATGGTAGGCCTGGAAGAGCTTGAGGCCGACGAGTTCTCCTTGGGCGCCGGCGACGGGTTGGGTGGTCAGGCCGGCGAGTCCGGTGATCTTGCGGAACCATTCCTGCGTCTGCCAGAGGAGTTCGAGCGAACCCTGCGCATCTTCGGTCGGAGCCTGCGGGTGGAGGCCGGTGAAGCCCGGCAGACCAGCGGCCCAGTCGTTGATGTGCGGGTTGTACTTCATCGTGCACGAGCCAAGCGGGAAGCAGCCGGTGTCGGGCGACACGTTCAGTTCGCCGAGCTTGGAGTAGTAGGCCTTCAGCTCGGAGAGCGGGAAGGAAGGCAAGCCGACGGCGCCTTGGCGGAGTAGGGCGGACGGGATTTCGGCGAGGGTCTTCGTTCCGGCGGACTTGCCGTAGAGGCCTTCGAAGAAGGCGATCAGCTTATCGGTGTCGGTGGAGGACTGCAGGTCGCTGAAGGAGATCTTCAGCAGCGAGCAGTGGCAGGGTGTGCGGCCTGTGATATCGACGCCCACATGGAGGCCGGCGGCGCGTCCCTTGGCGATGACGGCGGAGGCGGGCTCGGGGAGCATCAGGCTGAACTCGTTCCAGAAGGCCTGGTTCGCGTAGCAGACCTTGAGTCCCGGGATATTGTGGAGCAGGGCGGCGGCGCGGCGGGCCTGATCGCGTCCGGCGACGCAGCTGGCGGCCATGCCAGCTTCACCGCGGGCGAGGATGGAGGCGCCGGCGATCGTGGCGATGAACGCCTGGTTGGAGCAGATGTTGGACGTGGCCTTGTCCTTGCGGATGTGCTGCTCGCGGGTGGACATCACCATCACGATGCAATCGCGGCCGGCGTTGTCCTTGGCTTTGCCGACGAAGCGGCCCGGGGTCTCGCGGACTTCATTCTTCTTCTCGGCATTGTGGCGCACGGCGAAGACGCCCAGGCCGGGGCCGCCGAAGTTGGCGCCGATGGCGAGGTGCTGGCCTTCGCCGACAAGGATGTCGGCGCCGTTGCGGCCGTACTGCGCGGGGGCCTTGAGGCCGCCGGTGGCGAGGAGCATCGGGTCGATGACCGCGACGGACTTCACGCCGGCGTCGGCGCAGGCGTCGGTCAGGGCGTCGACATCCTCGAGGAGGCCGAGCGTATTGACCTGCGGGAAGATGACGGCGGCGAGTTGCTTGCCCAGGCGGGCGGAGGCGGCGGCGATGCCGGCGGCGGTCAGGCGACCCGTGTCTTCGTCGGGCGCGAGGAACTCGAGCTTCACCGAAGTATCGGCGACGTGCGTACGGAGGACTTCGAGGTCGCAGGGCAGGAGATTGGCGGCGACCAGCACCGTATTGGCTTCGACGTCGGCCATGCGCACGGCGCAGACGGCGGCTTCGAAGAGCGCGCTAGCGCGTTCGTAGAGGGAGGAGTTGACGGCTTCGAAGCCGGTCAGCTGGGCGAGCGTGGACTGGTAGATCCAGTGGGTGATGAGCGTGCCTTGGGAACGCTCAGGCTGGTAGGGCGTGTAAGAGGTCGTCAGGTTGCGAATCGAGCAGACGTGGCCGACGATCTCATTTGTGCGATAGACCTGCAGGCCGTCGCCGAGGAAGGCGGTCTTGACGGAGTTCTTTTTCGAGAGGGATTCCATGCGGTCCGCAAGGGCCTGGTATTCCAGTTCGTCGGGGAGATCCTGGACGCCCGGGAACTTCACCGCGGCGTCGATGTGGGAATACATGTCCGGGAAATCCTTGGCGCCGATAGCGGCGAACATCGCGCGGATGTCCCCCTCGGTCGCCGCAATGTAATGGCGGGCGAGTTCGCGGGTGATTTTAGACGGATCGTAGGGCAGTTGAGCCATGGAAGTAGGGAAGGTTTTGAAGGAGGAAACGGGTCTCGCAATCGCCCACCAAGCGAGGGTGGGGGTATTAGAGAATCACGGTTTCGGCATAAGGTTTGGCAACCCATTCGAGGCCTTGTGAATAAGTCATCCGCCCGAGGTGCGTTGCCATCCGTCTGGCCCGTCCCATGCTCGATTCATGACCAAGCAGGAACGAGCCGATTACGCAGGGCGGGAGCTCGCGAAGCTCTACCCGACGACGCCGATTCCCTTGGACCATACGGACGCCTTCACGCTGCTGGTAGCGGTGGTGCTTTCGGCCCAGTGTACGGACAAGAAGGTCAACGAAATCACCCCGGCGCTCTTCGCCGAAGCCGGTACGGCCGCGAAGATGGCTGCCATGACCGAGGCACGGGTGCTGACGTTGATCCGTCAGCTCGGCCTCGCCCCGCAGAAGTCCAAGGCCCTCGTCGGGTTAGGCAAGATGCTCATGGCGAAGCATGGGGGCAAGGTGCCCCGCACGTTCGAGGAACTCGAAGAGCTCCCGGGCGTCGGCCACAAGACCGCCTCGGTCGTCATGGCGCAGGCTTTCGGCGTGCCGGCCTTCCCGGTGGATACCCATATCCATCGTCTGGCGAAGCGTTGGAAGCTCAGTCCGGGCAAGTCCGTCGAGCAGGTCGAGAAAGACCTCAAGCGGCTCTTCCCAGAGGACACCTGGAACAAACTTCACCTCCGGATCATCTTTTACGGACGAGAGCATTGCACCGCGCGTGGCTGCGACGGCAAGTCGTGTGGGATTTGCGCCGCGCTACGCGCGGGGTAGAGGGCTGAATCGAGGGCAGATGACTGAATCGATGACAGAGTGCAGATGACAGAGGGCTGCGTCGATGAATGACCCAAGGCAGCAAGTAACTTTTATCTATCTGTCTTTATCGATGCAGACCTCTGTCATCTGACATCGACTCAGTCATCTAATCTTAAGCTCTGATAAGGGCTTCATGCTTCGTCCGAAACTCGTCGCTCCAGGCGGAGGGCTGGTGGGTCACGCCGTCCATGCGGCAGACGGTGCGGGAGGCCTTGGCGTGCAGGACGGCGAGGTCGGCGCTACGGAATTCGAAATCCACGGTCAGGCCGGCGGCACGGACCTTGCGGACGGTCAGGATGAGCTTCACGTCGCACTCCGGACGGATCGGCGCGTGGTAGTGCAGGTCGATGTCGCGCACGACCACGTAGACGTCGGGCGCGACGGCGGGATCCAGCGTGTCCTTGCCCATCATCGCCACGAACATCGCCTTCTGGGCGCGCTCCATCAGCAGCACGTAGTGCGAGTGATGGAGGATGCCGAGACCGTCGGTCTGGTCGAACCAGGTCTTCATCGTGACCACGAAGGTCTTGTCAGGCTGGAGTCCGTCGGCAGGCATGTGGGAAAGGGATGGGATGAAAGCCTGCCAGGGCAAGCGAACGCATTATTTCGTCCGCAACGTCGCGGCAAGGCGGTCGAGTTCGGCCCAGGTCTCGACGGCGGGCCTGAGGCCGAGGTCACGGCGGGCGGCGGAGACGTCGAACCAATGGTCCTTGGCGAGCTCGACGGCGACGAAGCGGGTCATGGGCGGTTCGCCCTTGAGGCGGCAGAGAGTCCAGACGCCTTCGAGTAGAGCCCCGAGCCAATAGGCGGAGCGCTGGCTGATCCGGCGCGTGACGGGCTTTTCGCCGGCACCTACGAGCAGGCGATTGATGAACTCCCAGAGTTTCACGGGCTCACCCTGCGACAGGAAATACCCTTTACCGTTGGCCCGTCCGGCGAGGAGCGCGTCGAGCGCGCCGAGGTGCGCGTCGGCCGCGGTATCGACGTGCGTGACGTCCACCTGGTTCTCACCGTCGCCAACAATGCGCAGTTTGCCAGCGCGGGCGCGGGCGAGGACGCGTGGGAAGAGATGGTTGTCTCCGGGCCCCCAGATCAAGTGCGGCCGCAGCGCGCAGACCTTTAGCTTATCGGATGCGGCCTTGAGGGCGACCTCTTCGGCGATGGCCTTGGTCTCCGCGTAGGCGCAGAGCCAGTTGTCGCCGTAGGGCAGGGATTCGTCGGCGCCGCGGAAGGCCTTGCCATTGAAGACGACGCTCGGGGTGCTGGTATGGACCAGTGCGCGGACTCCGTGTGCCTTGCAGGCGTCGACAACGTTCGAGGTGCCGGTGATGTTGATGCGCAGGTATTCTTCCCGGGGGCCCCAGACGCCGGCTTTGGCCGCCACATGGAAGACGAAGTCGCAGCCTTGCACCGCCGCATCGACCGTCGAAGGTTCCGCGATGTCACCGCGGAGG
>CAINSX010000210.1 GCA_903853185.1 uncultured Opitutia bacterium | reverse complement strand
CGCGAGGCGCGTGTCCTGATCGATGAAGGCCTTCCCCTTCTTCAGGGCTGCCTGGGCGTCAGTGTTGACGATGACCCAGAGCACGTCGCCTTGGGCGCGGGAGAGTTCGAGCAGTTCAAGGTGACCGCGGTGCATCGGGTCGAAATAGCCGGAGGTGATGGCGATACGCATGAGACGAAAGGTGTTGGCGGTTAGCGGTAAGCGGCTGGGAAGATGCAGGTAACTGCGGAGGACAGAGGGCAGATGACGGATGACAGAGGATGCAACCGGGTTCCCGCGGCTGTCATAGGTAGGGTCGGGACCGCGTCACGACATAGCTGCCTCTTTGGTAGGGACGGTTTTCCGAACCGTCTGTTCGGCGGGCTCGGAGAGCCCGCCCTACCTCAAAACCTTCAGCCAATCCTCTCGCTGCCCTTTGATTCGTCCCTAACCGCTAACCGCTGATACCTATTTTACACACTCGGGCAGGCTACCGCACGTGGAGGCGATTTTCGCCTGCAAGTACGGGAAGGAAGGACTGTCACCGGCCGAGCCGGCAGAAAGGGTCAGGCTCCCGGTGGAGGGAGCAGCAGGGGCGCGAGCTCGAGGGCTCGGCTGTTCCAACGGTTGAGTCGGCTAAGCCGCTCGATCACTTCGGGCTGGGCGCCGCGCTGCTGGGCATCGGCGAGGACGCGCTGCAGTCCAGGCTGGGCCTGCTCGAGAGCGGGAAGGACTTGGCTACGGAGGAGGGCGACGAGGGAAGCCGCTAGCGAAGGCGTGGGCTGCCAGCGTTCACGGCGGGCACCCTTCTCCTTGACGGAGAGGATCATCTCGTGGTCACGAAGGAACTTAAGTCCTTGACTGACAGAGCCTTTGCTCATCCCAAGGCGACCCTGAATATGGTCGAAATCGAGGGGGCCGGAGGAAACGTAGAGCAAGGCGTAGATTTCGGCGACCGAGCGCGGGACGCCCAGAATGCCGGCCATGCGCACGAAGAAATCAGCCAGCTCGATCTCGTGCGGCTGAAGGGGTTCGAAAGAAGGGCGGCTTTTGCGGCGTCCGGCTGACTTTTCAGAGGGGGGCTTCATCAGGTTCAGGGCCTAAGATCGGGGGCTTCCTGATGTTTCAATAAATTTTGAACCTAGGCAAGGGGCAATGTGAGTAACCCGGAAATAAGGGTCCGCCCTCCCCTAGGGAGAGTACGGATCTTAAAAGCTTCCACCTGGCGCCCCCTTGGGGATTCGAACCCCAGTTACCTCAGTGAAAACGAGGTGTCCTGGACCGGGCTAGACGAAGGGGGCGGTCGGTGGAAGTGAGGAACGTAGGAACGAAGTCCCACTGGTCAAGTTTTTAGAAAAGTCCCCTGCCCGGGCCCCTCGCGAGCAGGTCAGCGGCCGAACAGGCTGCGGTCTTCGTAGGGGTCCTTGGCCTTGCCGTCGGATTTCGGGCCATGAGCCTGCTGCTGCTTCATGCCAAACCAGGACATGAAAAGGGCGGAGGCCACGAACAGGACCAAGAAGATCCGGACGATCAGCTTGCGCCGGGGGGATGGCTCGGGGACTTCGCTCATGTTCTATTAAAATAGAACATTTAATGAGGCTTGGCAACCCCGCGGGCTTTTTTACATAAGTGAATACCCCCAGTCTTACCCCCTCCCTGATTCTGCATGAGCCCCAAGCAGAAGCCCCTGGTAGTCATTATTGAAGACGATCGTAGCCTCGCCGCCACGCTCGCCGATCAACTCCTGAACGCCGGCCTCTCTACCCAAGTCTTTCACAAAGGCGCCACCGCCCTGAAATTCGTGGGAGAGTCGTATGTGCAT
This sequence comes from uncultured Opitutia bacterium, assembly GCA_903853185.1. Classification (GTDB taxonomy): domain Bacteria; phylum Verrucomicrobiota; class Verrucomicrobiia; order Opitutales; family UBA953; genus UBA953. Next base: position 1,159 of record CAINSX010000210.1, on the reverse strand, counting down.
CTCGTGCTGCTTGACCCGAGCCTGCCGGATCTCGACGGACTCGCGGTGCTCGACAAGATTCGCCGCCTGAGTCACTCGCCGGCGGTGATCTTCCTTTCGGCGCAACGCGATGGGTACCACGTCGCGCAGGCGCTCGAAGCAGGCGCGGATGATTTCGTCGGCAAGCCCCATCACCCAGACGAACTCGTCGCGCGTATCCGCGCCGTCCTGCGGCGCAGCGAAACTGCCGGTGACAGCCGCCTCACCGGCAACGCCGCGCTCGGCACGGACGTATTCCTCTTCAACGGAGCCGAGGTGCATCCTGAGCGGCTCGAGATTGTCTTCGGCGGAAACAAGAAGCGAAAGCTCGGACGCAAGGAGCTCGGCATCCTTTACCACCTGCACGCGAATCCCGGTGTCATCATCAGCCGACACAGCCTGATTCACGCCGTCTGGGGCGTGCACGCCGATATCCGCAGCCGCTCGCTCGACCAATATATCGCAAAGATTCGCGACGCCTACGCCGACCATGGCCGGGTGCTCGACTGTCTGCGCACGATCCACGGTATCGGCTACTGGTACGAGCCCGCGACCGCCAACGGTGCCGTCCAGTCAGGGAAAAAGCCCCGCCGGGCTTGATTAACCCCGGAAGGGCGGCATTGATAAGGTCATGAATATCCGTTGTTACCTCAAACCCAGCTGTGGCTGGAGCAACGGCGTCCGCGCCATCATGGCGAAGTATGCCCTTGGCTACCAGGACGTGGACATCATCAACAGCCCGACGAATTACGCCGAGATGGTCGAGAAGAGCGGCCAGCGGCTCTCCCCGTGCGTCGAGATCGACGGCGTGATGCTGCCCGATATCTCCGGCGCCGAGGTCGAACAGTATCTCCTCGCGAACAAGCTCGTAGCCCCGAACGACAAGGCTCCGGCCGTGCCGATCGACGCCCCGTGCACGGACGCCGAGCACGAGAAGATGCGGGTGAAGACGATCCGGTTTTTCTGAGCGCTTCAGCGCCTGGGTATCGGCGGCTAGCGGTTGGCGGTTAGTGCCGCATCAAAGGGAAACCGGAGCCCGGAGAAGCAGGCAGGCGTCATCAGGTAGGGCGGGCTCTCCGAGCCCGCCGAACGGACGGTTCGGAGAACCGTCCCTACCCGATACAGCTATGTCGTGACGCGG
>CAINSX010000209.1 GCA_903853185.1 uncultured Opitutia bacterium | reverse complement strand
GAAGCCCGAATTCGACAAGCTCCACGCCGAAGCCCTCGAGCGTGTGAAGCATTACAAGGACGCCGCCGTCGCGGCCGACAAGAAGTCGGTCTCCTACTTCCAGGCTTTGCGTGACATCGGCGAAGGCCGTGGTCGCGCCGCCCCGGTCGACTTCCGTCCGTTCTTCTTCACCGAAGCCCAGATCGTCCGCGAGCCTGACCAGGCTAAGCGCAACGGCATCGTGCTCAAGCAGCTGATGGTCGCCTCCCAGGGCCGTCTCAAGCTCGGCCTCGACCTGCAGGGCGGGGTGTCCTTCACGCTCAAGGTCGACCCCACCGGCACCGAATCCGGCCAGAAGTCCGCGGGCGACAAGTCCAACGTCTCCCATGCCGAGATGGTCAACCAGGCCCTCCAGGTCATGGAACAGCGCGTCAACCAGTTCGGCGTCGCCGAGCCGGTCCTCCGCCCCGTCGGCGACCTCTCCCTCGAGGTCCAGCTCCCCGGCGAAGACGCCGCCAACAACCCGGACATCATGGACGCGCTCAAGAAGCCGGCCAAGCTCGAGTTCCGCCAGGTGCACCGCACCGAGCGCCCGGGCGAGAACGATCGCGAGCACGCGCTCCGTTCGCTGCCCGTCGACCCGATGCTCGGCGCCTCCTCCGCGATCTCGACCTACGAGGTGCTCACGCTCCGCGACGTCGACAACCGCACCGGCGAGGTGCGCATGAACCGCTACTTCGTCAAGTATTCCGCGGACGCCACCGGCAAGATCATCAAGGCCGCCTCTGGCCGCTCCGATGATGGCATCTCCTTCTACGTGGACATGAAGTTCACCGACGAAGGCTCCAAGAAATTCGGTGACCTCACCGCCAAGATCGCCGACGGCAATTCCCGCTCCGTCGGCCAGCTCGCCATTGTCCTCGACGGTAAGCTCCAGTCCGCCCCGACCGTGCGCGAAGCCATTCGCAGCACCGGTGCGACCATCACCGGCAACTTCAGTCGCGAAGAGGTGATCAACCTCGCCAACGTGCTGAACAATCCCCTCGAGTTCCCGCTGATCACGCAGGACGTGACCTCCGTCGGCCCGACCCTGGCTAAGGACGCTCAGGGTAAGTCCGTCACGGCCTCGCTCGTCGCCGTCGGTCTCGTCGTCTTCTTCATGGTCGGGTTCTACGTCTGGGGTGGCTTCATCGCCGTCGCTGGCATGGTGCTCAATCTCACGATGATGCTCGGTGCCATGGCCTACTTCGGCGCGACCATCACGCTCCCCGGTGTCGCCGCGCTCGTGCTCACGCTCGGCATGGCGGTCGACGCGAACATCCTGATCCTCGAACGCGTGCGCGAAGAAGCCCGCGCCGGCAAGGATCGCGCCGTCTCCCTGCGCGAAGGCTACAACCGAGCGACTTGGACGATCGTCGACGCCAACCTGACGCACTTGCTCGTGGCCTTGATCCTCGCCTTCATGGGCACGGGTCCCGTCCGTGGCTTCGGTATCACGCTGATCATCGGTATCTTCACCACGCTCTTCACGACGCTCGTGACCTGCCGTGGCCTCCAGGAACTCGCCCTGTCGCGTGGTATCATGTCCCGCATCTTCGGCCTGCCGGTCTTTAAGCCGACGCTCGACATTCCGTTCCTGAAGTACGCCCGCGTGGCGTTCATCATCTCGTGGGCCATCGTCGCCCTCGGCATCTCCGAACTCGCCTACAAGGGCAAGGAAGCCTTCGGTAAGGACTTCCGTGGCGGCGAATCCACCCTGGTGGCTATCGCGCCCGGCGCCAAGGTCGACACCGGTAAGATTGCCGCGCTGGCTTCGTCCATCGGCCTGCCTGACACCACCGTCACCGTGCAGACCCCGGTCGGCGGCGGCGAGCCGACCCTCCGTATCGAGACCGAACTCACCAAGGACAAGTCCAAGGGAGAGTTCGCGAACGTCGCGGCTATCGTCGGGGCCATCAAAGCCAAGAATCCTGAGATCCTCAAGGACCGCACGGTTTCTGTCGAGAAGCTGATGCTCTCCCGCGAGGCCATCGGCGGTTCCGTCAGCGGCGAGCTCCGCTCCAACGCCATCTGGTCCGTCATCCTCGCCCTCATCGGCATCGGCATCTACGTGTCGTTGCGCTTCGAGACGGGCTTCGGCGTGGCCGCGATGGTGGCTACCCTGCACGACGTCCTGATGACCGTGGCGCTGTTCGTCTTCTTCGGCGGCCAGTTCAACGCAGCCCTCATCGCGGCGATCCTGCTCATCATTGGTTACTCGGTGAACGACACGATCGTCGTCTTCGACCGAATCCGTGAGGAGTTGCAAAATAATCCCGGCCGCGACCTCCGCGATGTGATCCACTTCGCTATCAACCGCACGCTTTCACGTACGATCCTGACCTCCGCGACGGTCTTCCTCTGTGCCGTGGCCCTTTGGGCCTTCGGCGCCGGCGACGTCCGCCTCTACGGCGAGGTCTTCATCTACGGCGTGCTCACTGGAACCTTCTCCTCGATCTTCATTGCTAGCCCCATCTTCTACTGGTGGCACAAGGGCGATCGTAAGGGCGTAGACGCTGCGGAACTCCCGCGCACCTACTCCTGGGAGGCTGGCTCCGACAAGGACGCCTAAGGGTCGCCCCGCACATGGCCGCCTGGTCTCACCGGGCTGCGGACGCCGGGCTTGCCCGACGGATCGCGGCCGCGCTGGGGGTTTCCGAACCCTTGGCCACTGTCCTCGCCCGCTCCTTCGCGGACGAGGCCGAGGCGGAGCGTCATCTCCGCCCGCAGCTCGCCCACGTCTCCGACCCGTTCGCGGTCGGGGGCCTGCGCGAAGCCGCCGAACGTCTCGTGCTCGCCGCCTCCAAGGGCGAGCGTATCGCCATCCTCGGTGACTACGATGTGGATGGTGTCTCGAGTACCGCGATGCTCGTCCACTTCCTCCGCCGCATCGGCGCGCACCCGGAATACTTCGTCCCTCGCCGCCTCGAGGAAGGCTATGGACTTTCGATGGCCGCCCTCGAACGCGTGCTCGCCGAAGCGAAGCCCCAGCTCTTCGTCGCCCTCGATTGCGGCACGAACTCCAAGCCAGAGGTGGATCGCCTTCGCGCGGAGGGGGTCGATGTCATTGTGGTCGACCACCACGTGGCCAAGGAGACCCGCGTGACCTGCACATTGGTCAACCCTCGCGTCAACGACGCTGAAGACGCCCCTTGGCAGACGCTCTGCACCGCTGGACTCGTCTTCAAACTCGTCCATGGCGTGCTCAAGGTGCTCCGCCTCGCCGGCGACGAACGCGGTACGAGTATCGCGGTGAAGGATTATCTCGATCTGGCCGCCCTCGGCACGATCGCCGACCTGGTACCTCTCCGCACGGAAAACCGCATCCTCGCCGCCCACGGACTCAAGGCTCTCGGCGAAGCCCGCCGCCAAGGGGTGCGCGCCCTCATCGCCGTCAGCGGGATGGAGCCGGGCGGGGTGCTCACCTCGGTCGACGTCTCGTATCGTATCGGCCCGCGTATCAACGCCAGCGGCCGTCTCGCCGACGCCTCGTTGCCGCTGCGTCTGCTGCTCTCCGACGATCCGGCTGACTGTCTGCGCGACGCCGCGCAGCTGGATGCCATCAACCGCGAACGCCAGGAGATCGACAAGAAGGTCACCGAAGAAGCCATGGCCCAGGCCAAGGCGATGGGTGACCTCGCCGGTTATGTCGTCCATGGCGACTGGCATCCCGGAGTCGTCGGTATCGCCGCCGGAAAAATCTGCCGCGCACTCGATCGCCCCGTCATTGTCCTCGGTAAGGAAGGGGAGAGCGCCAAGGGTTCCGGCCGCAGCGTCCCGGGCACCAACCTCGTCGAAGCCCTCGGCGTCTGCGCCGATCTGCTTAAGACTTATGGTGGCCATCCGATGGCCGTCGGGGTCTCGCTCAATGTCAGCGATGTCGAGGCCTTTCGCGCGCGCTTTGCCGCCGCGGTCGAAGCTCAGAAGCTCGCCGGGGTTGTCCAGGTCGACGGACGCGACATCGATATCGCCCATTGGATCAAGCCTTCCGAGGTGACCGACCAGCTGCTCGACGATCTCGACCTGCTACAGCCGTTCGGCGAAGGGAATAGCGAGCCGGTCTTCGGCTTCAAGGGCTTCGTCTTCGATCGCCCGCCTACGCCCTTCGGTGAAGGCAATTTCCGCCATCAGCTTCCGCTCAGCGGAGGTCGGCGCCTGAACTTCGTCGCTTGGCGCATGGCTGACCGCATGCCGGAACCCGGCAAGGCGATCGAGATGGCCGTCAAGCTGCAGTGGAATCGCTGGCAGGGACGCCGGATCCCGCAGGCTGAGATCCTCGACTGGCGCTACGCCTCCTGATCACTTCGCGCCCGCGGGTTCTGCCGGCCGTCGATCCTCGATGGTCTTGCTGTGGATTGCATGCGGCTCATCGGAGATCGGGAGGAGGAAGACGAGCGAGCGTAAGTTCGGCTGTTGCAGCGAGCGGTAGACATGACCGAGGTCGTAGCCGTCGTCGGCTTTGCTGTAGATTTCGGCCAAGGCGTATTGATGGTCCGACGTCGGATTTTTGACGACGGCGCGCGCGTTCGAACGGAGCGTGACCTTGCGATCAGGGTAACGTAGCTCCAGGTCCTTGCCGGTGAGGTTAATGAACTGGAAGGAGCCGTAAGGGAAAGCTCCCTCGGCGTCATCTAAGGCGAGGATCTGGTGACCGTTGCCGCCCGAAGAGAAGAGTAGCAGGTATTTTCCGTCTTTTTGAAAGGTGTATTCAGCCGTGGGCGTCGAGGTCGGCCGGGGAGCCTTGCCGCTTTTTTTCTTAAGCTCTTTCGGTGGCTCTTTGGGCACGGATTCCAGCCTCAGGATCAGGAGATTGGTATCTTCGGTCTCCTTCGATGCTGAGGCGAGGATGCCGGAGAGTTCCCGGAGCCTTCCGTTGAGCGCCTCGATCTGGGCTTGGTCCCCGGTGGAGGGTTTGCGGGCGCGCTCGGTGGTCTGCAGGTTGAGTGTATTGAGCAAGCGGGTAATCTGCGCAAACTCGTCTGAAGCCTGCAAGGTGACCGCTTGGGCTCGGCGCAGGCGTTGGAGGGCTGCCGCCATGTCGGGCGAGAGGGGCCGTGGATTCAACGTCTCATCGTCGATGGTGATGAAGCGTAGCGTATGCGGCCCTTTATAGCTGATCTCAGGGGTGAAGGCGTTGTTCGAGATACTGAGACGACGTAGCGTCTCGCCCTCAAGGTAACTGGCGCCAGGGATTGCCTCATCGAAGGCGAGCGCTCGGAAGTGGATGGTCACCCCGGGCTTGTCGGCGGACTGGGCGGAGAGGGATGCCGAGAGGAGCGATAGCAGGAGGGCGGTGCGGGCGATCATAGGTCCTTCTGCGTGAGCGTGCGGGTGGAAAGGATGACAAACCGGCGTCCTAGGGTGCGGTTGATCTGATTGAGCAACGGGTTGTGCAGCTGCCCATCGGTTGGTTTGCTAACCTCGGTCTCGGGCGGCTGGCTCGGGTCGCAGAACTCCGGGATGCGCTGCACGACGGCTTCGAGCCAGCAGCCCGCCAGGGTGCGGGATGGGTCGAGCGGGTCTGTCACGTCGCCGTAGCAGCGGATGACGAACGTGTCCGAGCGGGTGCTGAGCGATGAGCCCACGGCTTCCAGGATATCGGATTGCATCAAGGACGTCGGTGCCGCCCGGAGCGAGTGGCTTTTATAGGTTCCTGTCCGCGGGTCGGCCGCATTCACATTGTAGCCGTTGGCGACGTAAGGAATGAGGCCAGGGCCGGAATTGGAGGGGACGGCCGTGAGCTTGTTCTCGTCGTAATAGGGCGCCGAGGTCATCGGTGAATTGCGATTCGAGAGGTTGGCGCCATCGACGTCGGCGCGTAGGATGGCGTTCTGCAGGCAGCCTTGGAAGGAGACTTGGTTGGGGTAGGCGCCGCAGTTGAAGCGGTTCACGAACTGGGCCAGCCCGATGTACGGCAGCGGGACTTCGACGCCGCGATTCTTGATCACGTAATGGACGTCCAGCCCCGTCTTGATGCCGTATTGATAGCGATGGTTGTAGCGGATGCGCATGCGAGTCTCCTCGACGATCGATTTCGCCAGTAGTTTGATCTGGGCGTCGTCCAAGGTCGCCAGTCCGGTCCAGGCCTTCTTGTCGTTGAAGGCCATCTTGTAATTGTAGTCGGCGCTGTCGGCGCGGGCGGCCCGGGGGAATCGGGCGTTCTTGTCGGTACCGGGCAGGAGCTCGGTGGCTGACCCCATCACGTTGCGCTTCGCGCTCGCCAGCAGCGCGGCCCAGGCGTCGACCGAGGTGCTGTTCACATTGAACGTGCCGTCGGACAGGATGGTTCCGGCGATCCGTCGATGGTCGGCGAGCATGGCCCGTACGGTGACCGGGTCGCGGTTGACGAACAGTTTCGTCCGTGGGTTGGCGAGCCGGCCGGTGCCGGCGGCGAATTCGTCCAGCACCGTGGTCAATGGCTTGGTCTCCGTGACGACTTTGCTGCGGTTGATGGCCGGCGCGGCGCCCGAAAGGAAGAAGCGGTCGTAGATCGCCGAATTGGCCATCCAAGCATGGTCATGGTTAGCGATGGCGCAGAGCCCGTCCGTATAATAGGTGCTTGCGATGTTGACGTTCAGGGGGGCGAAGCTGTTGCCAATCTGGAAGAGGGGTTCCTGGTCGCGGAGGCCGAAGTTGGCGTGCGTATACTGGGCGAGGGAAAGCGGGGGCGCGAACGGCACGCTGGTATAGACCGCCGAGGTCACGCCGCCGAGGCCCGAGGTCACGCTGAGGCCG
>CAINSX010000208.1 GCA_903853185.1 uncultured Opitutia bacterium | reverse complement strand
CAACGCCCTCCTCGGCGACAAGGCGATGCGAGACCGCTACCGCGACCAGTTCTTCGCGGTCTACGAGAAAAACTTCCGCTCGGTCGACTGGCCGAAGCGTATCTTGGAGCTAGCCGCCAACACCAAGGCCAAGCTCACGCCTTTCGACATCGAAGAGGCCAAGCGCTTCGACCAACGCGGCAAGGATGCCGCCGACCGCGTCAAGCAGCGCCTCGCCGCCGTGCGCACGCAGCTCGAGGACGTCGCCCAACTCCGCTCTCTCGGCGGTAAAGCCACCTTGGCCAAATACGCCTGGGATCGTAATGCCGACGAAAAGGAGGCCGACGAACGCGACCAAGACGGGCGCAATTGTTTCCACCTCACCGCCGGCCCCAAGAAAGGCGGCGATTTCCGCCTGCAGCTGGCGACCAGCCCCGGTCGCTATCGCTTCACCGGAATGGTCAAGACCGCCGGAGTCGTCGCGGGCAAGGAGGAGAAGGACAAAGGATTGCGACTTCGCATCTCCGGCCTCAACGGCGTGCCTGCCGTCGTCGGCAACAATGGCTGGCGCCAAGTCTCCGTCGAATTCTCGGTCGCCGACTCAGACCCCGTGCTCGTGCTCGAACTGCGCGCCGAAGCCGGCGAAGCCTGGTTCGACCGGAATACCCTGTCGCTCACGCGGATTCCCTGACCATGGAGATTGCCGCACGCTTTGAGCTCAAATACGTCCTGCCGCTCGCCGAGCGCGACTTGCTGCTAGCCCGCTTTGGTGACCGGCTCCTGCCCGACACGCTCGGCGGACCGACCGGCCGCTATCCGGTGGTGAGCCTCTATTGCGACTCCTCCGACCGGAAGTGCTATTGGGATGCCTGGCGCGGCGTGCCTTCGCGCCGTAAGCTACGTCTAAGACTCTATGGGACGCAGGATGGCTCGCTGCCTTCGGTCACGTTCCTGGAGATCAAGCATCGCGACGGCAGTGAGGGCGCCAAACGACGCGTGCTCATGCCGCTCGCGCAGGCGCTCGCGCTGATCAACGGAGGCGAAGTCCCGGCGGCCGGACTAGCCGAGGCACGCATCCTCGAGGAGGCCCGCCAGCTCGTGGCGGACGATGGCTTCCGGCCGGCTTGCGTGATTCGCTACGACCGGCACGCCTATCGCTTCGTCGGCGCGGACGGCGCTGAACAACTCCGCATCACCTTCGACCACGGCATCCGCAGCCGCTTCGATGGGCTCACGCCGCAGCCTGAGGATGACCGTTGCACCCTGCCGGCACTCGCCGACGGCCAGTGCCTCATGGAAGTCAAAGGCGCGACCTCTGCCCCTTATGACTTTGCGGCGTACCTTTCCGCGCGCAGAATCTTTCCTAGCTCCTTTAGTAAATATTCCGAAAGCGTCCGCCACCACGGCGTCACCCCCGCCCTTTCCGCCTAATGCACCTCCTGCCCTCCCTTCTCCTCGCCGCTGAACCGGCGACCGACCCGATGACCCGTCTCGTCGCCGACCATGCCGACAAGCCGGCCGTAAAAGAAATCCTCTTTGCGATCCTGTTCAGCTTCGCGCTCAACGCCCTCGTCGCTTGGACCTATAAGCAGACCTACCGCGGCACGCGCTACTCCCAAGACTACGTGCACACCCTGCTCATCCTCGGCACCTGCGTCACCCTCGTGATCCTCGTCGTCATGGGCAACATGGCCACCGCTTTCGGCATGTTCGCGGCGTTCTCCATCATCCGCTTCCGACGCAATGTCGGCCAGTCGCGCGACATCGGGTTCATCTTCCTCGCCATGGGCACCGGCCTCGCCGTCGGCGCTCGTCAATACGCGCTCGCCGCGATCACCGTGCCACTCGTGTGCGTGATCATCTTCGTCCTCTCGCGCGCGAATCTTTTCTCCTCGCTCAAAGGCTCGCACCTGTTGCGCATCCGCGTCGGCACCGACGTCGACTACGACCAGGCCTTCACCGCGCCGTTCGCACAGCACCTTTCCCACCAGTCGCTCAAGTCGGTCGAAACCGTGCAGGCTGGCCTGATGACCGAGCTGCGCTACGAGGTCACGCTGAAGGAAGGAGCCGCGATCGGCGAATTCGTCCGCGCCCTCCAGGCCGCCAACGGCAATAACCGCGTCCTGCTGACGTGCGTCGGCGACCAGAGCGTCGTCGAGGCGGAGTAGCGACCTCGGGGATCTGCTGGCATGGGGGAACTGCTGCGAAGCGAGGACGACATTTCGGGTGACAGGTGACGGGCACGGGAGCCGGGGTTCAGGCGCCAGCCGTTCGGGGGTCAGCCGCCGGGGCTCCGAAGCCGGCAGCCGATGGCTGAAATGCCGACACCCGAATGGCCGATGCCCTGGTGGCCGTCACCCGTCACCTGAGAATGAATCCCCACAGCAACTTTCCGGTTTCCGGTCTCCCTTTGAGTTCATGCAATGAGGTAGGGCCAAATAAAAAGGGCGCCTGACGGCGCCCACTTTATTTCCCCGTGTCACCGTGTCCCCTTGCCCACGTGACCCTCGCGCCGCGCAGCGTCGCGCTCAGTCTCCGCCCTTGGAAGGCTTACCGGTGGAGGAGAAGAACTCCTTCACGCGGGCGCGGAGATAGTCGCGGTTGAGCTTGGCGATGACGTCGAGCGTGATGCTCTTCGGACAATGCGCCT
>CAINSX010000207.1 GCA_903853185.1 uncultured Opitutia bacterium | reverse complement strand
GGCGGTTTCTCTCCGCCGCTCATCGCGAAAGACCGGCTGACCATCGCCGGCCTGCTCAAGCAGCAGGGCTACGCGACGGGCTGTTTTGGTAAATGGCACCTCGGCATGAGTTTCCCGATTGCGGGCGGCGGTTTTGCGGATGATGGTGGCGAGTACTCCAAGAATCCCAAGAACGTTGGGATGATCGACTTCGCGGGAGATATTGTGGGCGGGCCGGTCGATCACGGCTTCGACACCTTCTTCGGCATCAGCGCCTCGCTCGACATGCCTCCGTTCGTCTGGATCAAGGATCGCCGGATGACCGAGATTCCCAGCGCGACCAAGACCTGGCTGCGCACTGGTCCGGCTGGGCCGAAGTTCGAGGCGATCGACGTGCTGCCCTCCGTCATCGATCACACCATCGCCTTCATCGAAGCTCAGAAGAAGGCCGACCCGGCCAAGCCTTTCTTCGCCTATGTGCCGCTGAACGCGCCGCACACGCCCATCGTGCCTACTAAGGATTTCCAGGGCACCAGCGGCATCAGCCCGTACGCCGACTTCGTGAAGCAGGTCGACCATGACGTCGGCCGCCTGCTGACGTCGTTAGACAAGCAGGGCCTGACTGAAAATACCCTCGTCATTTTCACCTCGGACAATGGTTGCTCGACGGCGGCCAATATTCCTGAGCTCCAGAAGGCCGGCCATGAGCCGAGCTACATCTATCGCGGCAACAAGGCCGACCTTTATGAAGGGGGGCATCGCGTCCCATTCGTCGTCCGCTGGCCCGGCAAGGTGAAGCCGGGCGTGTCGTCGGCCCTCGTCGGCCAGCTCGATTTCCTGGCCACCTTTGCGGAGATCACCGGTGCGACCGTGCCCGCCGTCATGGCTGAGGATAGCGTGAGTTTCCTGCCGGTATTGCGGGGCGACAAGCCAGCGGTCCGCCAGGGCATCGTCAGCCAGTCGATCAACGGCAGCTTCGCGATCCGCGACGGGCAATGGAAACTCTGCCTCAGCGCGGGCTCCGGCGGCTGGAGTTCGCCGAAGCCGGGTCCGGAAGAAGCCGGCCTGCCTCCGGTGCAGCTCTACGACCTTTCGAAAGATCCCGGCGAACGGCACAACCTCCAAGCCGAGTTCCCCGAGCGCGTGGCCGCAATGAAGGCCGAACTCGAGAGGATTGTCGCCCGCGGTCGCAGTACTCCTGGCGACGACCTCGCGAACGATGTTGCCGTGCAGCTAATCAAGAAAAGCCCTGCCGGCAAAGCCAAGGCCAAGAAGTGATACCTTTCCCAATGAACAAGACTTTCAACCTGCTTTTGCTCGCCTTTGCTGTCCCATTGCTGGCCGAAGAACTGCCGCCAACTTTCCTGACCCTGCGCGGGAAGGAGCTGGCCCGTCAGGACCTCACGACGTTGCCGGCGGTCAGCCCCGATAAGCCCAAGGGTTTCGCGAGCGGTTTCGCGGGCTGGCGTTTTAGTACGGTCGCAAACAGCGGACGTTCGGGTAGCTGGAATATCGTCGACGGTGCTTTCCATGGCATGGAAGGCCCGGCGGCCAATCACCCGGCGACAGCCTCGTTCGGCCTGCCTTATCAGGATGCGGTCATCCAGGTGGAGTTCCGTTTGAACGACGTCCCGCTCGAGGGTCGCAAGTATCGCTCGATCTTCGTCAAGGCCACGGACGAAAAGGATTACGTCACGGCCTTCTTTATCAGTCAGGGCGGTAGTAATCTCACCGCTTACTCGGCCGAGCGTATCAGTCCCTTGAATAAGCAACGCGACAAGGAGCCGCCGGTGGGCGTGTCGCAGGCTCTTAAGCTGGGCGAATGGTATGTGGCCGTGCTGGAAATCCGTGGCCCGGAGGCCGTGGCCACCGTTGCCGGCAAGAGCACGACGACCTCGCACCCCTTGTTCGCCAAGCCTAAGCAGAGCGTGATGCTCGGCGTCGGTGTCGACGCGAGTTTCCGTAACCTCCGTATCTGGGAAGGTCAGCCCAACCCCGAATGGCCGAAGAATAAGGAAGCCATCTTGGCGGCGATGAAGCCGGTCAAGAAGTGATCAGTCGGCCAGCTGCGCGATCAGCTTGAGCGTCTCGAGGGGCGCCTTATGCGTCCTCGCGGCGTTGTGCAGGCCCGGAGGCAGCAACTCCATCGCCATGACCTTAAGTTCTTCGAGGCGAGCGCAGAGCTTGTCGAGGCAGGCGTCGGCTTCCTTCTCGTCGGCCCAGACGTCGTAGATGGTTACCATCTCGCCCGGCTTGTCGCCGTCGATCTCGCCTTCGCCGACCTCGTAGTCGCAGTCGAGAAGCTCGTCCCAGAAGTTGGCGTCGAGGTCGAGGGCATCCTCCAGTTCATAGAGACGGATGCCGCTCATCCATTCGTTGAGGAGCGTGAAGGCGTCGCGATGGGCGGGGAGCACTTCGGTGAAGGTTTCACGGATGCCGACCGCGATGAGCGTCAGGCCGTCGACGGTATCGCCCAGCTGGGGGCCGTCGAAGGGAGGAGTCGGTTCGGAGGACATGCGGGAAAGGGATGGGGGGCGTGGCCGGGAGAGCCAGCCAATAGTGGCGTTTAGCGCTGGGTGGGGCCGAGCCCGAGTGCAGGAATCATCTCCTTGGCCTCACGTTCGCCGTAATTGAACAGGATGAAGCCCTGGGTGTCGTAGCGGCGCGTGATCTCGATCTGGCGCACGGCGGCGTCCGGGGCGAGGGTGGTGTGCGAGGAGGTGATGCCGATGCCGGGGACCAGTCCGGCGGGGCCGGCCCAGGTCTTCTGCTGGCGGATCCAGCTATCATAGCCGGTCTCGCTCTCGGTGTAATCCATCGGGCAGACGAAATCGAGCCAGCCGCGGGCGCACCAGAGTTTCCAGTCCTGCATGACCGTGCGGCTGTCCTGATCCCATTGGCGGAAGACCGCGGCGCTGACCTTGATGCCCGGCCGGACCTTGCGGACTTCTTCGCTCGTCGTGCGGACGACGGTGTTGATGTTCTCTTGGCACCACTTGATCCATTCTTCGCGACGGACGCCCTTCACCTGGACATCCGCGGGCCACTTGGCGACGGCCGTGCCGGTGGCGTGTTCGAAGCGTTCGCGGCAGGGCGGGCAGAAACAGTGACGACCGTCCGGGTAGCGGATGTAGTCGAAGTGGATGCCGTCGACGGCGTAGTTGCGGGCGACTTCGACCAGCGCGTCGCGTTCGAGCACGGCATTCAGCGGGTTGGAAGGGCAGAGCCAGGGTTCTTCTTCGCC
>CAINSX010000206.1 GCA_903853185.1 uncultured Opitutia bacterium | reverse complement strand
GTAGCCGCCAGTCTGGAAGACACGGATCTCGCGGTTCTTCTTCAGCGAGACGCGGCTGGCGCTGAGGTTGGCCACGCACCCGTTCTTGAAGGCGATGCGGGCGTTGGCGATGTCCTCGGTCTTGGTCACGACCGACACGCCGACGGCGTCGATGCGCTCGACAGGCGAATTGGCCAACTGCAGAACGATGCCGATATCGTGGATCATCAGATCAAGCACCACGCCGACCTCGGTGCCACGCGGGGTGAAGGGCGCCAGGCGCTCGGCAGTGATATACCGGGCGTCGGTCACGGCCTTCTCGAGGTATGACATCACGGGGTTATAATGCTCGATGTGACCGACCTGGACGATGCGGTCGGCCTTGGCGGCGGCGTCCAGGATTTGGGCGGCCTCCTCAAGGGTGACGCAGATGGGCTTCTCAATTAGGAGGTGCACGCCCTTGGCGAGCAGCGGCAGCGCGACGGCGGCGTGGTGGTTGGTCGGGACGACGACGCTGACGGCGTCGCAGCCGGCGGCCATCTCGTCGAGGGTGGCGAAGCGGTGGCAGTTATGCTTGGCGCAAATCTCGGCCGCCCGGGCGTCGTTCGGTTCGAAGATGCCAGCCAGTTCGGCGCCGGGCAGGGTCGAGTAGATGCGGGCGTGGTGCTGGCCGAGCGAACCCGTGCCGGCCACCCCGCAGCGGATGCGCGTAGCGGTCATGGCCCCAGACTCCCTCGGGCTACGGCTTCCTTCAATCCGAAAACCCGCCGGCCTTGACCTCGAAGCCGAGGGCATCCTTCGCCCGCTTGACGCGGACGAGGCTACCTTCGGGGATTTCGCCGGCCAGCATGGCCTTGGCGAGCGAGGTCTCGACTTCGCGCTGCAGGTAGCGACGCAGGGGGCGCGCTCCGTAGACGGGGTCGAAGCCCTTCTCGGCGATCAGGGCCAGGGCGGTCTTGTCGAAGTCGAGGCGGATGCGCTTGACGGCGAGACGTGCGTTGAGCCCCCGGAGCATGATACCCGCGATGGCGGCGACCTGCTCCTGACCCAGCGGATTAAAGAGCGCGATATCGTCGATGCGATTCAGGAACTCCGGACGGAAGTGGGCCCGCAGGTCCGCCATGACGGCTTCGCGGACGCTGTCCGTGAGGCCGAAGCCGGCGTGCTCAGCGATGTGCCGGCTGCCGATGTTCGAGGTCATGATGAAGATGGCGTTACGGCAGTCCACGGTGCGGCCTTGCGAATCGGTCAGGCGACCGTCGTCCAAGACCTGGAGCAAGATGTTGAAGACTTCCGGGTGCGCCTTCTCGACTTCATCAAGAAGCACGACCGCATAGGGATGGCGACGGAGGGCCTCCGTGAGCTGGCCGCCCTCTTCGTGACCGATGTAGCCAGGAGGCGCGCCGACGAGGCGGGACACGGCGTGCTTCTCCATGTACTCCGACATATCGATACGGATCATCGACTTCTCGCTGTCGAAAAGCTCCATGGCCAAAGCCTTGGCGAGCTCGGTCTTACCGACGCCAGTCGGACCAAGGAACAGGAACGAGCCCACGGGGCGACGCGGATCCTGCACGCCGGCGCGCGAACGCTGGACGGCTTCGGCGACGACGCGCACAGCTTCATCCTGCCCGACGACGCGGGCCTTAAGATTGTCGGCCAGGCGCAAAATCTTCTGGCGCTCGCCTTCGAGCAGCTTGCTCACGGGCACGCCTGTCCAGCGGGCGACGACCTCCGCGACCTCCTCCGGCGTGACGGTCTCGCGGAAAAGCCCGGTGGCGGATTTCGCAGTGCCTTCGAGCTTGGCGACCGCCTTCTCGAGGTCGGGGATGGTGCCATAGCGGAGCTTGGCGACCTCCTCGAGCTTACCCGCACGTTCAGCCTTGGCCATCTCGGCCTTGGCGTCCTCGAGTTGGGAACGGGAAGCGCGGACCTTGGTCACGGCTTCCTTGTCCGCGACCCAGCGGGCGCGGAAGGCGGTCTGCTCTTCGCGGGCGGCACCAAGCTCCTTACGGAGTACGGCCAGACGGGCCTTGGAGGCCTCGTCCTTCTCGTTCTTTAAGGCAGATTCCTCGACCTCGAGCTGGAGCACGCGACGATTGAGGGCGTCAAGCTCCTGCGGCACGCTGTCGATCTCGGTGCGGATTTGCGCGCAGGCCTCGTCGATGAGGTCGATGGCCTTGTCCGGAAGGAAACGCGCGGTGATGTAGCGGTCGGAAAGCGTGGCGGCTTCGACCAAGGCGGCATCCTCGATGCGCACGCCATGGTGCACCTCGAAGCGCTCCTTGAGGCCGCGGAGGATGGAAACCGTGTCGGGGACGCTCGGGGGCTCGACCAGGACCTGTTGGAAACGGCGCTCGAGGGCAGGATCCTTCTCCACGTGCTCACGGAACTCCTTGAGCGTCGTGGCGCCGATGCAATGCAGCTCGCCGCGGGCCAGCATGGGCTTGAGGAGATTGGCGGCGTCCATCGCGCCGTCGGCCTTGCCGGCGCCGACAAGCGTGTGCATCTCGTCGATGAAGAGCAGGATTCCGCCCTCGGCGGACTTGATCTCGTTAAGGACGGCCTTGAGACGCTCCTCGAATTCGCCGCGATACTTCGCGCCGGCCACGAGGGAGCCCATGTCCAGCGAGAAGAGCGTCTTGTCGCGCAGGCTTTCCGGCACATCGCCGTTGACGATGCGTTGGGCAAGGCCTTCGACGACGGCGGTCTTGCCGACGCCGGGTTCGCCGATGAGCACGGGATTGTTCTTGGTGCGGCGGGAAAGGATGCGGATCACGCGACGGATCTCCTCGTCGCGGCCGATGACGGGATCCATCTTGCCCGTGCGGGCCAGCGCGGTGAGGTCCTGGCCGTACTTGGCGAGGGCTTCGTAAGTCGCCTCGGGGTTGGCCGAGGTGACACGTTGCGAACCGCGCACGGCTTGGAGCGCGGCCAAGATCGCCTTTCGATCGAAACCGACGGCGGCGAACGCCGGGCGCAGGGAAGATGTCTCAGCGAGGGCGAGCAGCATGTGCTCCGCCGACACGAAATCATCCTTCATAGACTCGGCTTCGTCCTTCGCCTTAAGCATGAGCGCATGCGTCTCGGACGAAAGGCCAGGCTGGCCCGTGGACTGGGCGAGTTTAGGCAGACGCGCCAGCTGACCGGCGACGGCGGAAGCGAGCGCCGCCTCGTCTTTGCCGGCGCGGCGGAAGAGCGAGGAGGTCACGCCGCCTTCCTGCGTCAGGAGGCCGTGGAGAATATGGGCCGGCTCCAGCGAAGGATTGCGGCGCTGCATCGCCTCGCTCTGCGCCTGCTGGAGGGCTTCGGAGGTCTTTTCGGTAAGGTTGCCGTAGGGAGATGACATGCCTCCGTGGTTGCACTAATCGTTCCAAGCCCAGAAAGCGGATTGGGGCCTCAAACCCAGCACTAATGCCAGCAAGGAGAGACAGCCGAGCGACAATGCGTCCCTCGGGCGACGAGTTGTCGCTTCCCTGACCGACGCTTCGTCAACCCCTAAAAGACTCGGCGGGACGGACTCCCTTGTTGCCGTAGGCCGCTCGTCGTCGGTAGAAAACCTGCATGAAGCACGAAGCGGAGCTGGCGACCTTGGAGCGCCTCCTCGACGACCCCTCCCCGGTCGTCCGTCTCGCCGTGCTTAGCAAGATCAAGGCCGCCGGACTGCCCGGAGTCCTTTGGCTCGAAGGCCTGACGAAAGACGAAGCCCTCGCGGCCCACGCCCGCACCTTGCTCGCCAACCTACGGACTCCGGAAGCCGCTGCCCACTCCTTCCTCGCCCATATCCGTGACGCACACTGCGACCTGGAAGAAGCCTGCCTCCTCCTGGAACGCGCCACCGACCCGTCCCTGGCCGACGACGCTTACTCTGCCGAACTCGATCGCCTCGCCGAGCGCACCCGCGAACTCATCGCCGAACCGCTCGACGTCCGCGCGAAGTGCCGCCTGCTCTGTCGGGTGATCTTCGGAGAAGAAGGCTATCGCGGTGCCCAGGAAAGCTTCGCCGTCCCGTCCTCCTCCCTGCTCTCGCAGGTCATCCACAGCCGCCGCGGTATCCCGATTTCGCTCTGCCTGATTTTTCTGCTCGTCGCCCGCCGCCTCGGTCTGCCCGTCGAGCCCGTCGGCCTACCCGGCCGCTTCATGGTCGGCATCTTCCGCGGCCGCGAACCGCTCTACATCGATTGCTACGAAGGCGGCGCCTTCCGCACCCGCGCGGAAGTCCAGCTGCTGCTGCTCGATAACCAGCTGCCCGCCGACGAGGCCTTCCTCTTACCGGTGACCACGCACCAGACGCTCGCGCGCTGCTGCCGTAACCTCGTCTCTCAGTTCGAAGCCCAAGGCGACGACCGTAGCAGCCGCCTGTTCCTCACCTTCGTCCACGCCCTGGAAAAGACCCATGAGCGCGCCTGACACCCTGACGCTCGCGTCCCTACGCTCGACCGAGTTCGCACCCGGCCAACTCGGCGTGCTCGGCGACCCGATCGCCCACTCGCTCAGCCCAGCGATGCACAACGCCGCCATTGCGACGCTCGTGGCCACGAACCCACACCTCACCGGCGTGCGCTACCATCGCCTGCACATCACCGCGGAAGAGCTGCCCGAAGCGCTAGCCTTGCTACACGCCAAAAACTTCGCCGGCATCAACCTCACGGTGCCTCACAAGATTCAGGCACTCTCGATCGCCGAGTCCCTTTCGCCGGAAGCCCGACGTGCTGAGTCCGTCAACACGCTCGTCCGCACTTCTACCGGCTGGGCCGGCCACACGACTGACGGCCAAGGATTCCTGGAAGCCCTGCGCGAAAGCTCCGGCCGCACCACCAGGGGGCGCCCGGTAATCCTGCTCGGCTCCGGTGGCGCCGCTCGCGCCGTGGCCGCGGCCTGCCTCGCCGACGGCTGCGCCTCACTGGACTTGCATAATCGCGACGCCGCCAAAGCCGCCGCCCTCGCCTCCGCGCTCGCCGACGCTCGCGTCCATTCCGCCGGCCTCGCCGAGATCAAGGCCTCCCCTGACGCCGTGATCGTCAACTGCACGACGCTTGGCCTCAAGCCGACCGACGCCTCACCCTTCCCCGCCGCGCTGCTCGCCCCCGGACAGTTCGTCTTCGATACCACCTACGGCAGCGAATCCTCACGTCTGCTCAAGGACGCGAGTGAGCGTGGCATCAAGGCCTGTGACGGCCGTTCGATGCTCCGCTGGCAAGGAGCGCTCGCCTTCCGGCTCTGGAACGGCATCCTTCCTCCTGAAGCCCCGATGCGCGCCGGGCTCAACGAAACCGCCCCTTGACCTCATGACGCTCGTCGACCTGCAGAACTTCGCGAAGCTCCACCCGGGCATGGCCGCCCTGAGCGCCGGCGCCTTCGGAGCCTGCGTCGGCAGCTTCCTCAACGTCTGCATCCACCGCCTGCCCAAGGGTGAGTCGATTGTCACCCCGGGCTCCCATTGCGCCTGCGGCCAGCCGATTCCCTTCTGGTACAACATCCCGCTCTTCGGTTGGCTCTTCCTGCGCGGCCGCGCGAAGTGCTGCGGCGCGAGCATCTCAGTCCGCTACCCGCTCGTCGAACTCATCACGGCCCTGCTCTTCGTCGCGGCCTGGACGTTTCTGCCTCCGGCGAAAGCCGCGGTCGCCTGCGTCTACCTGCCGCTGCTCGTGCTACTCGCTGGTTGCGACCTCGACGACATGATGGTGCCCGACGCCCCGAACTTCGCACTGGTCGGCACAGGTATTATCCTCGCGATGCTCGTTCCTTCGATTCACAGCGAGACCCTGCACTCGATTGAAGCCGTAAACCGGTTCCGAGCGCTGATGGACGCCCTGCTCGGAGTCGCCGCTGGGACGGCGCTCGTCTGGTGGATCCGGACCATCGGCAGCGTCATGGCCGGACGTGAGGCTATGGGCGAAGCGGACATCATCCTTTGTGCCGGGGTAGGCGCCTACTGTGGCTGGCAGGGTGCTGTTTTTTGTCTTTTCGGGGGGGCCGTCATCGGGGTCATCACCGCCCTCCCAGGCCTGATTCAGGCCAAAATCAAGGGGGAAGAATACGCCGGAGTGGTGCCATTCGTGCCCAGCATGGCCATCGCCGGGGCAGTCTGGTTCTTCCGTGGACCCGAGCTGATCACCCTTTGGCGGGGCTGGACCGCTTCGTGAATCATTCTGACTTGTCAGCCCCCTTTCCCCGCCCAATCATCGAACTCACCCCACCATGAAGCAGCTCGCCCTTGCTACCTTAATTACTTCCGCCGCCCTCGTCGGTTGCACCACCTACGACACCCCTAACCACGGCCGTAACGTCTCCATGGAGCCTGCCCATAACTTCCTTGGCATCGTCAAGGTTGAGCCTGGCTCCTATGCCCCCAACGAACAGCCGACCATTGGCGCCAACATGCGCGAGTTCAGCGCGCGCCGCATCAGCTCGGGCGACCGCATCACCCTGCTCTGGGGTGCGATCACCCTGACCGACTACTAAACCGACAAGTAGCCCTTGCAGAAGCCCCGAATTCGGGGCTTCTTCATTTGCAGGCCATGAACGACCCTGGAAGCAACGTCGCCCGCCATCTTCGGAGCGCGGCTACCAGCCGACCGGAAGGCCTGGCGACGAAGTCGCCCATCGGAATCAGTCCGGACGGCAAAGTGATCCATGAGGCACGGTCCTTCCGCCAGCTCGACCAAGCCAGCGACGCGGCGGCCGAACACTTCAGTCGCTCTGGCATCACCCACGGCGCGCGCGTCCTGCTGGCCGTCCGCCCCGGCCACGACCTGATCGTCGGAATGTTCGGCCTCATTAAGCTGGGCGCCGTCCCCATTGCCATCGATCCAGGCATGGGCTGGTCGGCCTTCCTCGACTGCGTCCGTCGCTCCCGGCCGACGGCCCTCGTCGGCGTCCGCCCGGCCGCACTGCTCAGCCGTCTGCCGCTCGCGGCCTTCCGCACGCTACACCATCGGGTGACAGTCGGCAACTCGGCCTGGCGCCAGGCGCTAGCCGCAGCCCCCTCGCAACCGCGCCCGCTCGCCGACGTATCTCCCGACACGCTCGCGGCCATCCTCTTCACGTCGGGCTCCACCGGCGCGCCCAAAGGCGTCTGCTACACGCATGGAATGTTCGACGCGCAGATTGAGCTAGTCCGCTCGACCTACGACATCCGCCCAGGCGAGACGGATATGGCGATGCTGCCTCTCTTCGCCCTATTCAACCCGGCCCTTGGCACGACGACCGTGACGCCACTGCTCGACCCTTCCAAGCCGCTCGCGGCCGACCCTGCCCCGCTCGTCGCGGCCCTGCTTTCGGAGAAAGTCACCTGCTCCTTCGGTTCGCCGGCCATCTGGAGCAAGGTCGCCGATCACTGTGAGGCCCGCGGCATCAAACTGCCCGACCTCCGCCGCCTACTCATCGCTGGCGCGCCCGTCTCCGGCGAACTGCTTGCCAAGCTCCACGTGATCGCCCCGAACTGCGTCACGCACACACCTTATGGCGCCACGGAATGCCTGCCGGTGACGACGATCGCGGCGGATGAGCTATTGGGCGAAACCCGCCAGCTGGCCCTCCTCGGTCAAGGCACGTGCGTCGGCCGGGCGGTCAGCGGCGTCGAGATCCGTGTCATCCGCGAGACGGACGGCCCGATTGCGACCATCGCTGATGCGAAACTTTGCGCACCGGGAGAAATCGGTGAGATCATCGCGACAGGGCCGAGCGTGACCCGCGAATACGACGGACTCCCCGAAGCCACCCGCGCCGCGAAGATCACCGACGGCGGCCGCACCTGGCATCGCATGGGTG
>CAINSX010000205.1 GCA_903853185.1 uncultured Opitutia bacterium | reverse complement strand
TCTTTTATAAGCACATCAAGGACAAGCCTTGGCTCAAGGACGCCACGGTCTTCTCTCCCGATGTGGGCGGCCTGAAGTACGCCTCGGCCGTGGCCGACATGCTCAACCTTCCTTACGGTTTCGTGGCCAAGCGCCGCACGAGCGCAACCACCGTCCAGGCCACGAGCCTCGTCGGTGAAGTCGAAGGCCGCGACATCATCTTGGTCGACGACATGACGGAGACCGCGGGTACGCTCGTGGCCGCCGCTGAACTGCTCAAGAAGAACGGCGCCCGCTCGGTGCGCGCCGTGGTCTCACACTGCATGATCCAGGAGATCGCCTTCGAGCGCCTCCGGAAGGGTCTCATCGACGAGGTCATCACGACCAACTCTGTCCCGGCCGACTGGCCGAAGGACCTGCCGATCACGGTGCTTTCGATCGCACCTTTGCTTTCTGACGCAATTCGTCGCATCCACGGCAATAACAGCGTGACCGACCTTTTCCCAATCAAGGGCCACTGAGCTCCGCGTCAGGACACGAAAAAGGCCGCATCAATGATGCGGCCTTTCTGTTGGGAGACTGTCCCGAGCTTACTTCTTCCCAGACTTGAGGAAGTCGAGGATCAGCTGGGCCTGGTCGCTGGTGTGGCCATCATGGTCGGCGTAGACACACTTACCGTCCTTGAAAAGGAAGGCGCTGCGAGTTGCGACCAGCCTGGTGAAATGTTTTACTCCGAAGGCCTCAGTAACGGCCTTCTTCTCCTTGTCCGCGAGGAGTCGGAAGGGGAAAGAATATTTTTCCCGGAATGCTTTCTGGCTCTTCTCGTCATCTAGGCTGACGCCGAGGACGTTCACGCCCGCCTTCTGGAGGTCGGCCCATCCATCACGCAGCGAGCAGCCTTGAGCCTTGCAGCCCGGGGTGTCGGCCTTCGGGTAGAAGTAGACGAGGAGGTAGCCCTTGGCGCCTTCTTTGGCAAGGGAGACGGGCTTGCCGTCCTGGTCGTTGCAGGTGACGTCCGGGATGGACGCGCCGACAGCAAGCTTTTCAGCCGCATTACCGAAGAAGGGGAAGAGTGACATGAGGAGGGAGGCGAAGAGCGTCTTCATGTCCGGTAGGTTGGGAGTCCGCCGGCAAAAGGCAAATGCGACCGACAGTGTTTTCGTGTCGCTTGTCCGTCTCTCCGGAGACAAAAATGTGCCCATGTTGCAGGCTGTCCTCGACACTATCCCTCATCGCCCTCCGTTCCTCTTCCTGGACCGGATCGACGAGGTCCGGACCGATGGCGCCACCTGCACCCGGACGTTCCGGGCCGACGAGCCTTTCTACTCCGGCCACTACCCCGGCAATCCGATCACGCCAGGCGTGCTGCTCTGCGAATCGGTCTTCCAGGCGGGCGCGGTCTTCCTGACCAAGAAGCTCCAGTCCGAAGGCGGCGCCCCTGGCGGCAAGACGCCGGTGTTGTGCCGCATCGAGGAAGCCAAGTTCAAGGGAATGGTGAAGCCCGGCGATACGGTCTCGATCGAGGTTAAGCACGTTGAGACGCTTCAGCAGTTCCATTTTATGACGGGTACGGTGCGCCGCGACGGCAAGGCCGTCCTGACCATCCGCTTCGCCCTCGCCCTCGTCGATCAACCCGCCTGACCTCATGTCCTTCCTCGGCCTTACCGGTAAGACCTATCTCGTCCTCGGCGTCGCAAACAAGAAGTCCGTCGCCTGGCACGTCGCCAAGACCCTCGAGGCCGAAGGGGCCAAGGTGGTCTATTCCGTTCGCTCCCAGGCCCGCCTCGACTCGCTGAAGGGCCTGCTTGACGGCAAGCCAGTGTATCTCTGCGACCTCGAGCACGAAGCCCAGACGCAGAAACTGGCCGCGGAGGTCGGCCGTGATCACGGTCCGCTCGACGGCGTTCTGCATAGCGTAGCGTTCGCTAATTTCTCGAAAGGAATGCAGCCGTTCCATGAGACCGTGCGCGCCGATTTCCTGCAGGCCACCGCGATCTCCGCGTTCTCGCTCGTCGAGCTCTCCCGTGCGCTGAAGCCGCACCTAAAGTCGGATGCCTCGGTCGTCTCAATCGGCATCTCTTCGCAGGTCACAGCTTCGAACTACGGCTACATGTCGCCGATCAAGGCC
>CAINSX010000204.1 GCA_903853185.1 uncultured Opitutia bacterium | reverse complement strand
TCACCTATCCGCTTTAATGCTCAGGTGGTGGAATGGCAGACACGCTGGATTCAGGTTCCAGTGCCCCTAAAGCGTAAGGGTTCAAGTCCCTTCCTGAGCACCAAAAGCAAGACACGACCCCGGCGACCCCGGGGTCGTCCGATCGGCTTCGGTTAATGCGTATCCAATAATCAACTACAATTCTTCCCCTACCCCCACCTCTACCCCTCTCAGTTAGAGCCTTCCCCCTATCACATGGAGGATTGTCCCCTCGGGGTACACCCTCCATGCTTCCCGGCAACCGATGGCGGATCTCTCCACATTGCCCGACCTCCTCCCCTGGCCGTTCCTGGTCTGCAGCCGCAAGGGCGAGATCCTGTTCGCCAACCCGCTTGTTGACCGCGCGGTCGGCCGCAAGGTCCAAGCGGGCATGAATATCGACAAGCTTTTCCTCGAGCTGGACAATGGGCAGCCCGCCTCCTCCCTCCTTCACTCCGCTGCCCGCTGGTCCGCCTGGAGCGGCATGCTGGAACTACGCAACGCAGGACAGGGCGAACCCATCCGCGCCTCGAAGATCATCCTCCAACCCGATCCGAAGTTCGATCGTCAGGTCTGGCTGATCTTCGCCGAAGACCCGCAGGTCAACGGCGCTCCGATCCTCACGCCACGTTCCGGTATGAGCCTCGCCCGTACGCTCATCGAGAACTCGCCTGACTTCATCATCTTCCGCGACCTGCAAGGCCGCATCCTGCATACGAGCCGCAGCCTCGACGAGTTCCTCGCCCTACCTTACCGCGGCTACGTGGCGGACCTCTCGCTGGCCGACATCCTCTCGGCCCGCACGGCTGACCAGTTCCGGCAGTTCGACGAGGAAGTGATCCGTACCGGGCAACGCGTGCTCCACGCGGTCATGCACTTCGAGACCCAGGACAGCCGCTCGCGCCTCGTCCGCGTCGTCCACGAACGCATCAAGGGCGGCGGCGGCCTGCCGAACGGGCTCCTGACCTTCGCAGTCAATATCACGGAATCCGTCGACGAGCATAACCGTCTGCGTATCGCCCTGGAAAAGGCCGAGGAAGTAGCCGCCGCGAAGTGGCAGTTCGTCGCCAACGTGACGCATGAGATCCGTAACCCGATCAACGCCATCCAAGGCCTTTGCGAGACCAACTTGGAGACTCCCGCGCCAGTGCCGGCCGACGTCCTCACGAAGATTCAGTCCTGCGCCCGTGAACTCGAGGACACCGTCCGCGACGTGCTCGACTTCTCCCGTCTCGACCGTGGTAACGTCACGATCGAAAACATCCCCTTCAACCCGGTCCGCGCCCTCGAGGAAGTGACCGCGCAGTTCCAGCACCAAGCCGGCCGCAAAGGCGTCGAGCTCGCCGCGCTGGTCAAAGCCGACTCGCCGCAGTCCGTGCTCGGCGACCCGATTAAGTTCCGCCGCATCATCGCCAACCTCGTCGGCAACGCGGTGAAGTTCACCGAGAACGGCCACGTCCACGCGGAACTCGAATTCGAGGAACGCAACGGCCGCCTGCGCGCGCAGCTCACGATCCGCGACTCAGGCATCGGCATCCCGCAAGACCGCCTCGAGAGCATCTTCGAGCCGTTCACACAGGCTGACGCCTCCACGACCCGCCGCTTCGGCGGGACGGGCCTCGGCCTCACGATCGTCCGTAGCCTCACCCAAGCGATGGACGGCTACATGAAGGTGACCAGCGAAGTCGGCACCGGCTCCACTTTCGCCGCGACGGTCATGGTCGAACCTAACCCGAGCTTCACACCTCCGCCTCAGCCCAAGCTTGCGGGCCAACGCATCCTACTCGTCGCGGGCGACCCCGCCGTCCGCCAATGGTTCGCCGACTCGCTTACTTATTGGGGCGCCGAATGCGAACAGACGGAGACCTACGAGGAGGCCGAAGCGCTCTGGGCCGCCGCGGCCGCCGCCGAGAATCCTTTCAGCCGTGCGATCATCGACCTGCCCGAAGACGTCAGCCCGCGCCTGCCGGCCTTCCCTCGCGAACAGATCATCTTGGTGACCTCTTCCGAGGTCGAATTCCGCAGCCAGGCCCAGCTCTTCCGCCCAGTCACACTGACGGCCCTCTGGACCCGCTTTAGCACCGAAGCCCCGACACGTGACGAACATGAGCCGGCCCACGGCGCCCCCCGCGCTTCCCGTAGCCTCCGCGTGCTCCTCGCCGAAGATAACGAGGTCAACCGGGAGGTCGCCAGCGCCCGCCTCCGCCGCGCCGGCCACGACGTCAGTGCCACGGTCGACGGCTCCGCCGCCCTGGATCTCTGGCGCACCAAGGAATTCGACGTCGCGATTCTCGATATCCAGATGCCGATTATGGACGGGCTCTCCGTCGCCGCCGCCATCCGCGCCGAAGAACAGGCCCGCGGCCGCCGGCGCACCTCACTCTTGGCGCTGACCGCCATGACCCAGGAACTGGACCGGGCCCGTTGCGAGGCCGCCGGATTTGACGCCTACCTCGCCAAGCCGGTCCGCGGGGCTGAATTGCTCGAAAAACTGGAGCTTCTCGCGGCCAGTCAGGAAGCTGTCCTCGGCCGCGTCCGGGACGACGAGTTCGCCTCCAATCTGGAAGCCGCCGAAACCGAGGACGCCGAAGACCTCAAAGCCGCGGCCCGTGCCTACCTCCGCCACGCTGACGATATCATCACCCGCTTGTGCGTCGCCCGCGACTCCGCCGAGTCCGACACCCTCAGCCGGGAAGCCCATGGCGCCAAAGGCATGCTCTCCCTGATGGCCTGCACGGGCCTCGCCCGCCTGGCCAACCAGATCGAACGCCAGCCGACCGAGACCTCGGCCCGCGCCCGGACAGATGAGCTCATCGACGGCTTGCGGAAACTGCGTGAGACGCTACAGTCTCGTTCAGATCTGAGCCCTGATGGCCAAGCCGAAACTCAAACCCGAGATCAAGACTGAGACGCTGGTCTCGGCGGCGCCTAAGTGGAACGTCGTCGTGCTCAACGATCCGATCAACTACCAGGCCTACGTCGTCGTGGCCTTCATCAGCGTGCTGCGCATCAGCGCCACCGAAGCCAAGAAACTCATGCGTGCCATCCACGCCGAAGGCCGCGCCACTGTCTGGACCGGCGACCGTGAACGCGCCGAGATGCTCGCACTGGAACTGCAGCAGTGGCACCTCAACTCCCTCCTCGAGAAAGATGGCTGAGCTACGCCTCAGCATGACGCAGGAGGCGC
>CAINSX010000203.1 GCA_903853185.1 uncultured Opitutia bacterium | reverse complement strand
TGAACCTCACTCTCCAGCATGAAACGCCCTCGTAACGTCCTGCTCGCCCTCGGTTGGTATGACCATCGTCTGCTCCAAGGCATCGCGACGTACGCGTCCGAGCACCGCTGGCACCTAGCCTCCCACAGCATCATCCACGAGAAGGTGATCCCGTGGGGCTGGGATGGCGACGGTATCTTGGCCTGGCTGGGCGCCGGCGATGACCTGGCCGACTTCGTCCGCAAGGCCGATAAGCCAACCGTCGACTTCTCCCTACGCCGACGGGATACGCCCTTCGCGCACGTCGTCCAGGATCACGCCAAGACCGGCGAGCTGGTCGCCGAACACTTCATCGAACGCGGTATGACGCGCTTCTGCTTCTTCAGCGACACCGAGAACTGGTCGCAAGTCGAACGCGGCGAAGCCTTCGCGGAAGCGCTACGCCGTCGCGGCCTAGCCTGCGAGCAATTGCGCTGGCAGCCCACCGGCAAACGCGGATCTGCCCAGGACGAATGGCAACGTCGTCGCACGTGGCTGATGACACGACTCAAGGAATCGCCTAAGCCACTGGCGGTCTTCGCCGCCAACGGCACCTTGGCCGTCGAGGTGCGCGAACTATGCGAAGAAGCCGGCCTGCACGTCCCCACCCAGGTGGCGATCGTCGGTATCGACGACTACCTACTCTCGGTCGGCGCGATCAAGAAATACGTCTCTGGCGTCGACACGAACCTCGAGGAACAAGGCTATCGCGGAGCTGAGCTACTTGACCGCCTCATGCGCGGCGAGACTGCCCCGATCGAACCCATTCGCATCCAACCGGCCGGAGTGATCACCCGCATGAGCAGTGACATCCTGGCCACCGGCCACGAAGGCGTCATCCGCGCCCTGCATCACATCACCGACCACTACGCCGGGTCGCTAGGCGTCAAGGAGCTCGCCGCCATCGCCCACATGTCCGAACGCGGCCTGCGCCAGGCCTTCGTGAAACACGTCGGCTGCACACCGGGCGACCGATTACGCACGGTCCGTATCGATTCCGCCAAACGCCTGCTCGCCGGATCCACCGAGAAGATCGAGGCCATCTCCCATCGCTGCGGCTACCCGAACCTGAACTCTTTCTTCGCCGCCTTCCGCCGCACCGAAAACATGACCCCGGCTGAATACCGCCGGATCATGCGCTTCCGCAGCTGAGCCGTCCCCTTACTCTGCCAACGCGTGGATGGTGTTGATCACCTGACCGCGTAACTCGACGCCGTCCACCGCTTTGATCTCATACTTGAGCTGCATCTGCATGGCGGGGCGCAGGTCGGCAATCTCCAAGAAAACGGATCGCCGATCGGCCGAGACGGTGGCGGACTTAACGGTCAAGGGGTCGTGTTTACGCTCCGACATCTGGGTCTTGCTGAACTGTAGCTTGCCGTCGTTACCGAGCTCAGTGGCGGCCACCTTGGTCTCAAGCGTGGAAACATCCGGCGAACCGTAGGCCGCGGACCACACGTAATTCCAGACTTCGATGTTCCAATTGCCGGCATCGGCGGCGGCCTTGGCGTCGAGCTCGCAGGTGAAGTCGAGTTTGATCCCCTTCTTGGTAGCGGCGAGGGCGATGGGCATGCGGGTCGCGGCTCCGGTGTAACGGACGCGCTGGAAGCAACCGTTCTGCGTCGCAGTGGTCTGCCAGCCGCGCAGACCAGTCACATAGAGCTGGCCGTCCTTGGGGTTGAAACGAGCACGCATGGCGCCGCTGCCGAAGTCGACATTGAAGCGCGCCACCCCGCCCTGCATCTGCGGCTGACCGTTAAAGGTCACTTCCTGCGGAAGCACGCCGAACAAGGAACAAGTGCCGTAGCTGAGATGGAGCAGGCGGTCACTCCACGGACCGAACTTGTCGGACGTCACCCAGACCTGACCGCCGCTGGAGTTGTCGACCTCCTTCGGGAACCAGCAGAGCGGGCGATCATAGTCGGTCGGCTCCACGGACTTATGAGCCAATGGAGGCACGCCGTAGAAGCCGCCCTGCTTGATCCAGTTGAGTCGGCAGACGGGCGTCCAGGTGCCTTCGTTGTCACCGGTGGTGACCTGGCCAGTCGGGCTGACGGCGATACCGTTGGGCGCACGGAAGCCGGAAGCGAAGAGTTCGCTCTTCTTGCCGTCGGGTGAGATTTTCAGGAGAGCGCCGTGATGGTCACAGATCTCGTCGAAGCCGCGGCCGCCCTTGCGGACCGGACCCGCCTTGATGACGTAGAAGTTGCCGGCGGGGTCGGTCTGTAGGTCGAAGGTAAACTCGTGGAAGCTCTTGGTGACCATGAGGTCGAAGTTGAAAGCCTCGTAAGTGTCGCACTCGCCGTCGCCGTTGGTGTCGCGCAGCTTCCAGACGCCGTCACGGCAGGTGACATAGATCTCGCCGTTCACGACCTTGAGTCCGAGCGCGTGATAGAGCCCGGCGGCAAAGCGACGCCAGGTGACCTTCTCGAGCTTGTCGTCGATACCCGAAGCGATAAACACATCGCCGTGGAAGGTGCTGATCACCGCACGGCCGTCGGGCAGGAAATCGAAAGCCGATGTGAACATCGGCGCCTTCCAGGGATTGGTCACCGGGAGTTTCACGTCGTCCACGACATAAGCCTCGCCGGACTTCTCGGACAGCTTACCGGCGGTCTCTACCGTCTCAGGCCAGAGCGTCTTGGCGACCTTCAGCAGCATCGAGGGGGTATCCGTGTCGAAAGACTGCGGGAGCGGCACGCCGGCCGGCAGATAGGCGATGCGGACCGTGGTGACGTCCTTGGATCCATCCACCCGGGCGACGGCGTGTCCATCGAGTTGATCAACCTTGGCGGCACCGAGCGTGACAATGCGGGCAGCGTCAGCCGACTTGCCGAGCATAAGGGTGATGCCCTTGCCGGAAGGCGCGACCTCAAGCGTTCGGACGACGAACTGGACCTCATTAGCCGTGACGACCTCTGCGGTCTCATCGATGGCCACGCCGCCGAGTTCCCAGCGCACGACGACCGAACGGCCGGCATTATGAAAACCCTTGAAGCGAGCCTGCCCGACTGGCAGCGGACCGAAGCCCTTGCGCGGAGCGAGCGAGGTGGCGTCGGCGCCAGGCATGAAACCGGCGAAGTCGCCCGTGACGAAGATGGTCTCGCCGATGGCCGTCGGATAATCGCCACGGGACATGAGATTCATCTCCGTGGTGAATTTGCCCGACCATGCGCCGATCGGCCGACAAAGGTCGAGGTCGTAAGCGATGCCCTTCTTACCGTCGTCACCCAGTCGGATGGCGAGCCCCTTCAGGCCGGTCGAGTCGATCGTGCCGTCCTTGTGCTTACCGACCCCGACGGTGCCGAGGATCCACTGACCAGGGGCTTCCGCGACCGGAGCGGCGACGGTCGGCTTCTTGGCGGGCTTCTTAGCCTGACCGAAGAGTAGACCGACCGAAAGGAACAGGGCGACGAAGGACGAGCGCATGGGGATGGCCTGATTCATACGGACAAGCACTGGGTCAGGGACAGAACAAATTATGGGGTCAGACCGCTTCCGACTGATATCGCTCGGAAGCGGTCTGACCCCATACCAAAAAAGGCCGGAGTCCGCAGACCCCGACCCTTTCACATTCTGGTCAACTGGCCAACTGGCCAGCTTGTCCCCTTCTTATTGCTCAGAGACTACGCAGGTAGGCGGCGATATCGGCGACACCCTGCTCCGTCAGACCCATCTGGGCCGGCGTGAACATGAGCGAACGGTCGAGATGCTTCTCTTCCTTGATGCGATTACGCGGAATCGACTGCACCAGGCCGCCCATGGACTTAATCATGAGCGGATCACCGGAGGACAACACCATGCCAGTGATGACCATACCATCGTCGAGCACCACGCGCGTGCCTTCGAAGCCGTGCGAAATGTTATTGGACGGCTGCGAGATATTGAGGACGAGGGTCTCGAGCGACTGCTGCTTGGC
>CAINSX010000202.1 GCA_903853185.1 uncultured Opitutia bacterium | reverse complement strand
CGGCGGCGGAGACGACGGGGTAAACCATCACGCCAACAGGTTCAGGCAAGGACACCGGCCCGGCGACAAGATCGACCGACCAGCCGGCCTCCTTGGCGGCGGACGCCAAGGCAAAGCCCATCTTACCCGTCGAAGGATTGCTAATGAAGCGCACCGGATCGAGGAACTCGCGGGTCGGGCCTGCGGTGATGAGGCAGCGGAGGGACAAGGGGGGAGAAGCGGTTGGGAGACGGCGGGTAGCGGTTGGCGGTTAGGCCGAACACTTGGGATAACTTGGCGGAGGAAGGGGGCGGAAACAATAGAGAAGGGGTAGGGATAGGGGTGGGGGTAGGGGCAGGAAAGGCACAGTCACAAAGGGAGACCGGAAACCGGGAAGGATGCTGGGGATATTATTACTTCGGGTGACAGGTGACGGGCACGGGATCCGGGAGTTCAGTTATCGGCCCTTCAGGGGACGGCCGCCGGAACCCGAAGCCGATGGCTGATGGCCGAAGCGCTGACTCCCGAGCCGCCGAGGTCCAGAGGGCCGTCACCCGTCACCCGAAATGAATCGACCCCCAGCTAATCATCCGGTCTCCGGTTTCCCTTTGAGTGCCCTTGCATCGGGTAGGGACGGCTCTCCGAGCCGTCCGTTAGCATTGCAAGAACGGTAACACCTTCGGATCAACGGCAGGGCTCGGAGAGCCCGCCCTACCTAGAAACACCTAGGGCAGCACGCGGTGCTACCCCTACCCCAACCCCTACCCCTTGCTTTCTGTCTCTCTCCCACTCACATTGCCGCCATGGACATCTTTCTGGCGACGGGCAACGCGCACAAGGCCGAGGAATTCGGCCGCATGTTCGCCAAGGCGCGTCTCGACGTCCGCGTGCGTTCCGCGAAGGAACTCGGCGGCATGCCCTACGTGGAAGAGATCACCGGCACCTTCAACGGCAACTGCCGCCTCAAGGGCGAAGCCCTGCGGGCGATTGCGCCGCGCAAAGCTTGGGTGCTCGCCGATGATAGCGGCCTGTGCTGCGATGCGCTGCAAGGCGGTCCCGGCGTCGACTCCGCAATCTATGCCGGCGTCGGCGCGACCGATGCGCAGAATCGTGCGAAGCTCCTCGAAGCCATGAAGAAGGCACCACTCCACAAGCGAGGCGCACGCTTCGAGTGCCATCTCGCCCTCCTCGGACCTAATCAGGAAGTCGGTAAGTTCGTCGGCCAGTGCTGGGGGAAGATCCTCGAAGCCGAGGTCGGCACCGAAGGCTTCGGCTACGATTCCCTCTTCGTGCCCGCCAATGAGGACCGCACCTTCGGCGAGCTCAGCGCCGCGAAGAAGGATTCCATCAGCCACCGCGCCAAGGCCTTCCAGTTGATGGCCGCCTGGATGAGGGAGAATGGGGTAGCGTAAGACAAAATACTTAAATCAAAGGGAGACCGGAAACCGGGTGATTGGCTGGGGAGCCATTTTCAGGTCTCGGGTCTCGGGCCTCAGGTCCCTGGTTCGGGTTATCAGGTACGGGCGTCAGACCCGG
>CAINSX010000201.1 GCA_903853185.1 uncultured Opitutia bacterium | reverse complement strand
CCGCAAGAAGCAGACCGAACAGCAGGTCGCTGAAGCCAAGAGCGTGCTCGCGAAGGCCCAGGCAGGGCAGGGCGAAGCCGAGAAGGTGCTCGTCGCCGCCAAGACGGTTGAGCAGACCGCCCTCGCCGCACAGGCCGCCGCCGATGCCGCGGTCGTCGCGGCCGACAAGGCCCTCGGTCCAGCCGGAGCCGTCGTCGCCGCGATTACTAAGGAACGTTCGGCGCTTATCGTCGAGCGTGAGAAACTCTCCGCTCCTGGTGCCCTGGCCGAAAAAGAATACGCCGCGAAGCTGCCCGCGCTTCAGGCCGCCCTGCAAAAGGCCAAGGATGGCCTGCCTGTGTTCGAGAAGGCGCTGGTCGCCGTCCGGGGTCAGCTCGCCGAAGCCGCCAAGCCCGTCGAGGCCAAGCGTCTGCTCGTCGAAGCCGCCGCGAAGACCCTCGAGCTCACCAAGAGCGAGAAGGCTAACGCCGAGAAGGCCTTGCATGCCGCCGAGAAGGATGTTCCTCAGCGCGATAAGAACCTCGAGGAGATCGCCAAGTCTTACGCCGAACTCACGCCCCAAGTTGAACCGATGAAGGCCAAGGTGAAGGCTGCGCAGGAACAGTATTTCGCGATGCTGCCGAAGGCTGCGGTGGCGAAGAAGAATTAATAATTCTAATTAAATAGGTGTCTGCGGTTAGCGGTTGGCGGTTGGGGCTCAGAGGGAAACCGGAGACCGGATGATTGGCTGGGGTTCCTTTTCAGGTGTCGGGTGACAGCCATCGGGGCATCAGCGGTTCAGGAATCGGCCGTTCGGCCCTCGGCCCTCGGCATCAGGTTCCCGTGGCTGACTCCCGAACGGCTGGAATCCGAACTCCCGACTCCTGTGCCCGTCAACTGTCACCTGACTATGATATCAGCCGCAGCATTATTTCCGGTTTCCGGTCTCCCTTTGCTCGCTGATGCATCTCCGCAGGGAAGGCTGGTTTGACTCCGCCACCCCCGACCCCTACCCCTGTCCCTGCCCCATAGAACCATGCTTTCCCGCCGTCGTTTCCTGGAATCTGCCTTCGTGGCCGCCCTCGCTGC
Organism: uncultured Opitutia bacterium; assembly: GCA_903853185.1. Classification (GTDB taxonomy): domain Bacteria; phylum Verrucomicrobiota; class Verrucomicrobiia; order Opitutales; family UBA953; genus UBA953. Next base: position 762 of record CAINSX010000201.1, on the reverse strand, counting down.
CTCGCTCGGCGCCGCCGAAGGTAAGCACGCCCCGCGCGTGGTCCTGCGTTCCTCCTGGCAGACGGTGAATATCGGCGACATCGCCCACACGCCGGGCATGCTGGCCTTGCTCGAGAAATATTTCCCGGAGGCTGTGATCACGCTCTGGCCCAGCAATGTCGACAACGGCGTGAAGGAGATGCTGGCGGCGCGTTTCCCGAAGCTGATATTCGTCGGCCCCAAGCCCGACGTCGCCAAGCTCTACGCCGAGAACGATTTCCTGCTCCATGGCTCCGGCCCTTCGCTCGTCGGCGAGAAGCAGATCGCGCTATGGCGCAAGCAGGGCCCGAAGCCCTACGGCGTGCTCGGCATCACGCAGGGCAAGCCGGCGGCCGAGACGGTCGAGGTCCTCAACGGCGCCACCTTCGTCTATTTCCGGGATTCCGTCTCGCTCGAGACAGCCAAGGCCGGCGGCGTGAAGTGCCCCGTGATGGAGTTCGGTCCGGACGGCGCGTTCGCCACCGATCTGCGTAACGAGGAGAAGGCCGAGGCTTTCCTGCACGGCTGGGGCCTCGAACGCGGCAAGTTCCTTTGCTGCATCCCTCGTTACCGCAGCACGCCCTATTGGATCATCCATAAGGAACGCGCCTTCGACCCGGTGAAGCAGAAGCGCAATGACGAGAAGAAGGAGCACGACCACGCTCAACTCCGCGCCGCGATTATCACGATCGTGAAGCAGACGGACCTCAAGGTGCTGATCTGCCCCGAGGACCGTACCCAGAT
>CAINSX010000200.1 GCA_903853185.1 uncultured Opitutia bacterium | reverse complement strand
ATCGAGCTCGAGGGCGGCCTTGGCGGTCAGCTCGCGATGCTGGTAGAAGAGGGCCAGGAGATCCGTGTCGTCTTTGTAACCGAAGGCACGCAGAAGGGTCGTAACGAGGAACTTGCGGCGACGGCGACGGCGGTCGAGATAGACCCAGAGGAGGTCGTTCTGGTCGAACTGGACTTCAATCCAGGTACCGCGGTCAGGGATGATACGGAAAGCGTGGAGCATCTTGCCGCTCGTGTGGGCGGACTCTTCGAAGCAGATGCCCGGGGAACGGTGAAGCTGGGAGACGACGACGCGCTCGGCGCCGTTGACGATGAAGGAGCCGCGGTCGGTGATCATCGGGATCTCGCCCATCAGGATTTCTTCGTCCTTGAAGGCGCCCTTCTCACGGAGGCGGAGCTTGAGCATCACCGAGATCGCGTAGGTCGTGCCTTCGCGGATGCACTCGAGTTCGGTCTGCTTGGGCAGCACCAAGCCGTACTCGAGGTACTCGAGACGGAAGTTGCCGTTGTTGCTCTCCACCGGGAAAGCCTCGCGGAAGACCGCGTCAAGGCCGACGTTCTTGCGGGCGGACGCGGTCTGGTCCAACTGCAGGAAATCGTTGAACGAGAAGATCTGGTTCTCGATCAGGTTGGGCGGAGGGATGACTTCGCGTAGTTTACCGAAGTTTTTGCGCTCTTGAGGCATGGCTGGTGAAGGTGGGCTCGGAGTGTCGGGTTGTTTCGGTGGTGCTGACTGGTTTGCCTGGTTGGGTCGGACTGGGCGGCCGTTGGGAAGAAAAAGCGGGGAGGGATCGCCGGACCCAGGAGGGTGCTACCCTCCCCGCTTTGCAGAGATGCGTCGGAAGACGATTACTTGACCTCGACCTCGGCGCCGGCGGCCTTGAGCTTGGTCTCGATATCCTTGGCTTCGTCCTTGGACACGCCTTCCTTGACAGGCTTCGGGGCGGTGTCGACGAGGTCCTTGGCTTCCTTGAGGCCCAGGCCGGTGATGGCGCGGACTTCCTTAATGACATTGATCGGGGTAGCGCCCTTGCCCTTGAGGATGACGTCAAACGTCGTCTTCTCTTCGGCGGGAGCGGCGGCGGCGGCGCCACCAGCGGCGGCGACGACGACAGGAGCGGCGGCGGAAACGCCCCACTTGGTCTCGAGGTCCTTCACGAGGTTAGCGATGTCCAGAACGGACTGGGCGCTGAGCCACTCGATGACTTGGTCTTTGGTGATGTTGCTCATGGTATCTAGGTTCCTTGAATGGTTAGCGTCCGTTGAAGGACATTTGAGGGCGCGAGGCCCCTAACCGGGGTTCTTTGGATGTGTGTTGTTTTTTGGTTTGGATTCCCCCCGCTCGGACGCCGCCACATGGCGACACCTCCGCGAGGAAAGGGGTTAGGCAGCCGGCTCGTCCTTCTGGCGCTTGGCGTCCAGGAGGCGGACGAACTGCGAGGCAGGAGTAGAGAGCAGCGAAAGGAGCTGAGCGCGGATACCGTCGAGGGACGGCAGCTTCGACAGGTATTCCACTTCAGCCTTGGTGAGGATCTTGGCGTCGAGGACGCCGCCCTTCACTTCGAGCTTGGAGAAGTCCTTGAAGAAGGTGACCAGAATCTTGGCTACGCCGGTCGGGTTATTGCCGCCGGTGACGAGGGCCGTGTGGCCGCTCAGGTGAGCCGAGATGTCGGGGAGTTTCGCCTGCTTGGCGGCGATGTTGAGGATGCTGTTCTTGACGACGTGGTACTCGGCGCCGTGGGCACGGAGCTGGTTACGGACGGAAGTAGCGTTCTCGACGGTGACGCCGGTGAAGTTGGCGAGCAGCAGGTAGTTGGAGCTGGCCAGCTGGGCGGCGACTTCGTCGACGAGGAATTGTTTTTCAGCGCGCATGTTCGTAGGTTCTCGTTTGCGTGGTTAGGTTAGGCGGTCGCAACGGCGGCCGAGTAGGGCTTGAGGTCGACGGCAACGCCGGGGCTCATGCTGGCGCTGAGGGTGATCGACTTGATGAAGCGGCCACCAGCAAAGCCGGCGGGCTGGGCCTTCACGAGAGCGGACAGGGCGGCCTGAGCGTTCTCGACCAGCTGGATAGCGGTGAAAGACTTCTTGCCGATGACGATCACGATGTTGCCGGTCTTATCCATCTTGAATTCGACGCGACCAGCCTTCACTTCCTTGATGGTCTTCGGGATGTCATCCGAGACCGTACCCGACTTCGGGTTGGGCATCAGGCCCTTCGGACCGAGGACGCGGGCGACCTGACGGACGTCCTTCATCGCGGAGACGGTGGAGATGGCGACGTCGAAGTCGAGGAAGCCACCGTTAACCTTGGCGATTAGGTCGGCGAGGCCGGCGTAATCAGCACCGGCGGCGAGGGCTTCGGCCGGATTCTCGGTAAAGGCGAGGACCTTGATCTTCTTGCCGGAACCGTTCGGGAGGGAGACGGTGCCGCGGACCATCTGGTCCGACTGTTTGGGATCGACGCCGAGGAAGGCGGAGATTTCTACGGTTTCGTCGAACTTGGTGCCGGGCATCTTCTTGATGATCTCGGCGGCCTGGCTGACGTCGTATTTGGCCTTCAGGTCGGCGACCTGGAGGGCGGCGCGGTAGCGCTTGCTGGGTTTTTTGCTCATAGCGACTTTTGGTCTCCTGCGGGATGCAGTGGTTTTTGTTTAGGTTAGGGTTGGGTGAAATTAACCGATGACTTCGATACCCATCGAGCGCGCGGTGCCGGCAATCATGCGGGCGGCGTTGTCGGGGTTGACGGCGTTAAGGTCCTTCTTCTTCAGCTCGACGATTTCGAGGAGCTGCTTCTTGGTGACCTTGCCGACCTTATCGCGATTCGGGACCTTGGAGCCGGACTCGATCTTCGCAGCCTTCTTGAGAAGGACGGAAGCGGGCGGGGACTTCAGGATGAACGTGAAGGACTTGTCCTGGTAGACGGAGATGATGACCGGGAGGATCATCCCAGCCTGGTCCTTGGTCTTGGCGTTGAATTCCTTACAGAACGCCATGATGTTGACGCCCTTCGCGCCGAGCGCGGGGCCGACAGGAGGAGCAGGGTTAGCGGCGCCCGCGGGGAGCTGGAGCCTGATTTCGCCGACGACTTTCTTAGCCATGGTGGGTGATGAGATGGTTGGGTTGGAAAAAGGGATCAGTCGCGGTCGTCGCGTTCGACCTGCCAGAACTCGAGCTCGACCGGAGTGGAGCGTCCGAAGATGTCGACGGAGACCTCGAGCTTGCCTCGGTCGGCGTCGATCTTGTCGATATTTCCGGCGAGGTTGGCGAAGGGTCCGTCGGTAATCTTGACGCGTTCGCCGATGTTGAAGGTGATCTTCGGGACGACCTTGTCCGCAGCGTCCGCAACCTGCTGGAGGATCGTGTTGATCTCCTCGGTCTTGAGGGCGACGGGATTCTGTCCACCGATGAGCCCGATGACGCCGTCAGTCTTGCGGAGGAAGCTCCAGGGAGCTTCGAGCAACGATCCTTCGTCGTCGAAGAGGCGGGCGCGAACGAAGAGGTACGAAGGGTAGAGCTTCATCTCGCTCTCGCGCTTCTTGCCGTTGCGGAAGTCCTTGACGGTCTTCACCGGCATCAGGATCTCGGCGACGAAGTCGCCCATCTCCTCGTCCTTGATAGCCTTGTCGAGCAGGCGCTTCACCTTGCTCTCGTTGTTCGAGAGGGTCTGGAGGGTGTACCAGCGGAAATCGGAGGGAGAGGACATGGGGAGATCAGCGAACGAGCTTGGTCGCGAACTGGACGAAGTTGGAGAGGGAGAAGTCGCAGAGGAAAACGACGGTGCCCAGGAGGGCGACGGCGGCGATGACGACCAGCGTGGAGTCGGCGAGCTCCTTGGCGGTAGGCCACGAAGCCTTAACGAAGACCTCGGTGATGGTCTCGTTCCAGAAAGCGCGGAGGCGTCCGAGAAAGCTGAACATGGTGCTGGTGGTGATGTGGTGAGAGTGGCAGGACGGGAGGGAGTCGAACCCACAACCAACGGTTTTGGAGACCGCTACTCTGCCAATTGAGCTACCGTCCTGTACTGGTGGGTAAAGAGACGAATGCCGGGGCCCTTTTTAGGGGGCCTCGGCACCGTAGTAGGTCGTTTTTGGTCAGGAAATCACTTGGTGATTTCGAGGATCTGGCCGGCGCCGATGGTCTTGCCACCTTCGCGGAGGGCGAAGCGCTGGCCCTTTTCCATCGCGACGGGCTTCTGCAGCTCGATCGTGATCGTGACGTTGTCGCCGGGCATCACCATTTCCACGCCTTCCGGGAGGATCACGGTGCCGGTGGCATCGCAAGTTCCGAAGAAGAACTGGGGGCGGTAGTTGTTGGCGAACGAAGTGTGGCGGCCACCTTCATCCTGCTTGAGGACGTAGATCTGGGCCTTGGCCACAGTGTGGGGCTTGATGGAACCCGGCTTGGCGAGGACCTGGCCACGCTCAATCTGGCTCTTTTCGATGCCGCGGACGAGGAGACCGACGTTGTCGCCAGCCTGACCCTGATCGAGCTCCTTGCGGAACATTTCGACGCCGGTGACGGTGGTCTTGAGGGT
>CAINSX010000199.1 GCA_903853185.1 uncultured Opitutia bacterium | reverse complement strand
CGCCTCCAGAAGTTCGAACTGGTCTTCACGCCTGACTACGGTCGCAAGCCGGTCCCTCCGACCCAGCTCAGCCTCGCCTTCAAGGGGACGACGACGTTCTCCGACTTTGACGGCCATCTCACGACGGGCCTCGATCCGACAAGCGATACCTTGGGCGGCCGCTCGCCTGTTCCGGCCCACAAGGGCAAGCTGACGGTCGATGCCGAGGGCCTCACCCTTCGTCGTGACGGCACCTTCTATGTCTCCGAGGAATACGGCTGCACAATCTATCACCTGGACCCTAGCGGCAAGATGCTCGGTCTGATCACCCCGGTGCCGGCCTTGCTGCCGAAGTTCACCGAGGCTTCTGGCTTCAAGGGTTTCACCACGGACCACGGGGCCAAGAAGGCAGAGGTCGGCGGTCGTCGGGCCAACCAAGGCCTCGAAGGCTTGGACATCACCCCGGACGGCCGTTACCTCGTCGCGATGCTGCAAAGCGCCACGATTCAGGACACGATTGGCGACAAAGATTTCAACCGCGCTTACGCCCGAATGTTCGTCTATGATATCTCGCAGGAGGCGACTCCGGCCAAGCCGATCGAGCATTACCTGGTCGAGCTTCCGGTGGTCGATGGCAAGGGCGCCGGCGGCCCCCCGGACAAGACCGCGGCGCAGTCCGAACTGGTCGCCTTGTCGAAGGACACGTTCCTCGTCCTGGCTCGTGACAGCAATGGCAACGGTTCCGGCCGCGCGGACTACCAAGCCGGCGCGACTAAGAACGGCTTCGCCAGCCACCCGCATATCTACAAGAACGTCGCCCTGGTCAGCACGGTCGGCGCCACGAATCTGGCCGGAACGAAGTACGAGACCTCCTATGTTCCGGCGGTCCAAGGCGACGTCCTTGCCGCCCGTCCACTTCGCCTCGCGCCGGTGGCGGGTCTCGTCGCGGCGCACACGACCGACTTCGTCAATCTGCTCAATGTCGGCCAGCTGGCCCGCTTCGGCCTCAACCTGAACGTGCTCGGAGCGAGTGGCGCCGCCGCGGCCAAGGCCGCGGGGCATGACGTGAAGGCGATGGATGAGAACTCCCTCTCCGAGAAGTGGGAAGCCCTCACCTTGGTTCCGTGCCTTGACCAGGCGCACCCGGATGACTTCTTCCTGCTGGTCGGTAATGATAATGACTTCATCACGCGCGACGGCATGATGGTCGGTAAGGCTTACGACGGCGTCATCACCAAGCCCGGCGCTGAGACGGTCGAGAATCATAATCGCATCCTCGTCTATCGCCTCACTTTGCCCGGTTACGCCGCTCGCCGTAAATAGGCCCAGTCCTCTTCGTTCTGATGAGGTGGCTGTCCGCAGCCCAGAGGGTAGGGGCAGCACCGCGTGCTGCCCTAGTTGCCTCGATCACCCACTCAATCGGAAACCGGAAACCGGGATTAATGCTTCGGTCATATGACCCCAGCCAATCATCCGGTTCCCCTCTGCTGCCCCCTTTGAGCCCTGCCTGCCTGCGTCCCCAACCGCCAACCGCTTTACCGCTTCCACCTCGCGGCTTCGCCGCGCTGGGTAGGGTCGGGACCGCGTCACGACATAGCTGTGACTTCCCCATTCTCAGGTCCCAGGTCTCGGCCGTCAGGTCCCGGGTTCAGGTGT
>CAINSX010000198.1 GCA_903853185.1 uncultured Opitutia bacterium | reverse complement strand
GTAGCTGCCATCGGCTTCATAGGACATCTCCAGGGACTTCGTGCTGTTGTCGAAGACGTCGAAGCTGACTCCGATGCCGCAGCGGACCGGGATCTTGGCGCCGGTCTTGATGGAGCGGAGTTCCATCTGGACGTAGGAAGCGTTGTTCGGGGGGGTGCGAACGAGGCACTCGAGAACGATGCAGAGCTCACCATTGTAGCTCATGATGTTCTTCTTCTTGATACGGTTGACGGGGAGGGAGGCCATGGGAGTAAGGGCGGACACAAGCGAAGCCCGCGGGAACGGTCAAGCCGGACTTGCCCGAAAGGACGGGGTGGGGTGTTTCGCCCCGCAAAATAGGGGGCTCGGGGCAGTCTCCGACTTACTCGAGCGTGAACAAGACCCCGCCAATCTGGTTGATCTTGATCTTGGCGGCGGTGCTGCCGGAGGCCGCGGCGGAAGCGGCGGCGCCGTTCGAACCTTCGACCGAGGCGCCGTCGACGGCTTCCACTTCGAAGCCGGTATAAAGGGTGATCAGCTTCGAGTAGAGCTGCTGGAGCTCGGCCTTGGAGGTGACGACCATTTCCACGGTCTTGGCGTGGGTGGTGGTCGGATAGGTCTTTACGACGAGGTCACCGGTGCTGTTGCTGACCACGTTATTGACCTTGGTCTCGAGCGCCGCGAGCGGACCCGGGATTGGTAGTTTGCTGGCTTCGCTGGGGTCGAGGCCGCGGTTCTCGGAGTTTGCTGCGCTGGCACGGTTGGCACGGTTGGCGAGGTCGGCCGTGCCTGGGGGGCGGGCATTGTAGATTCGGAACTGCTGGTTGGAGTCCTTCATGTCGATGACGACTTCCGCGACGATGAACGAGCCAGTGGTGTATTCCTGGAACGAGATCGAAAGGATGGAATCCGCACGACCGTAGAAGGCCATGTCGGTCTTGTTCACCTTGATGCCGAAGATGCCTTGGTTGCGGATGGCCTTCTTGGTCATCTGGAAGGCGTCGGCCTGAGGGGCGAGGGCGGCGGTCGCGAGCAGGGCGGCGGCGAGGGCTTTGGGGCTCATGGCGTTAATCCTTTACGCACGGGGGTGCCGAAGCAAGATTACAACCGATGCTGAGCTGCCAGAATCTCACCGTGCAGGCAGGTGCCAACGGCCCGATCATCCTCGACGGGGCCAATGCGCGCTTCCTGCCTCGCGGCCTTAATGCCGTCATCGGGCCCTCGGGCTGTGGCAAGACGACTTTGATGAAGGCCATCCTGGGCATCTTGCCGTCGACCGGCGAAGCCTGCCTCGCGGGCCAACGGATCACCTGCACGGAAGACTTGGTGGGCAAGGTGGGCTTCGCCCCTCAGTTCACGGCCGCCCAGCCCCAGCTGACCGTCGCCGAGTCCTTGGAGTATGCCCTCGCGCTCGCCGTGCCTGACGCCGCCGAACGTGTCCGCCGTCTGGAAGCCGTCCTCGGCGTCACCGGGATGGCTCCGCACCGCGGTAAGCGTGTCTCGGCCCTTTCAGGTGGCCAGTTGCGCCGTCTTTCCCTCGGCCTCGAACTCACCCTCGATCCGCCTTGTATGGTCTGCGACGAAGTCACGTCTGGCCTGGATCCTCAATCCGAGGATCAGATTCTCGCGCTGCTGCGCAATCTCGCGGAGACGAGCCACAAGAGCTTCGTCTGTATCATTCATAACCTCGGCAAGCTGAACCAGTTCGATTGGGTCACGGTCGTCTATCAGGGCGACGTGGTCTTT
>CAINSX010000197.1 GCA_903853185.1 uncultured Opitutia bacterium | reverse complement strand
TTGTAGGCCGTGCCGCCGCCGCCGTGGACGACGACTATGCCCGGGACCTTGCCGTCGCGTTTAGCCGGCAGGCCGATCCAGGCGAAGACGCGGGTCGGCTTTCCCTTCCACGGGAGAGCGTCATAGAAGATGGCATGGACCGTGCCCTCGGCCTTGAAGCCTTCGGCGTCGTAGATTTTCGGCGCGGTGGCGCAGGTATCGACGAGCCCCAGTACCACCTTGCGATCGGCGGGGGCCTCGGCGAAGAGGGCGGAGGCGAGTACGAACAGGCAGAGGAGGGAGCGCATGGGATTATTTTGAGACGCGGACGTTGCGGAAGCCGGCGCCATCGCCGAAGACTAGGAAATCGAGCGAGGTCTTGTCCTTGCCGAGGCTGGGGTGCTTGCCCTTGAGGGTCTGATCGTTGACCTGGACCGTCACTTCGTCGCCCTTGAAGGTCAGGCGGACTGGAACCCATTCGCCGGCGGCCAGTTTCAGGTTCTTCTTGGCGATGTCTTCGGTGGCCGTGGCGGGCTCTCCCTTCGACGGATTCTTGGTGAGGATTGCCGTCGTGCGCGACACTACGAGGCGGAAGCCTGCGTCGCCCGCGCCGAAGCGGAAGGAGACTCGGTTCGCACCTTGGAGGTTCAACGCGCAATCGAACACGCCGTCGCCGAAGGCCAGCGGGGTTCGCAATGAGGCCGGTTTCTCGGAGCCGCCCTTAGGTTTCGCGAAGACGCCGCCGTCGCGGGCGGACCATTCGCCGGCCGAGACGATCCAGGGCTTGCCCGGGACTTTCATCAACGGTTCGTCGAAGGCGGTGGTACCGGCGGGGGCGGCGAGCGTAACGACGCGAAGGTGCGTCGGCTTGACGTCGGCGTCGGGCAGTTCGCGGCTGAAGCCGCCGTCGCGGTAGCGTCGCAGCAGGTCTTTCAGTTCGGCGACGACATCCGGATGTTCGCCGGAGACGTCTTTCGTTTCCGCGGGATCGGCGACGGTGTCGTAAAGCTGAGAGCGGTACTGGTCTTTATGGGCCTTGCGGGCGCCGTCCTTGATCTCGTCGACCGGCACCCCTTCGATCCACTTCCAGCGGCCCTTCCGGAGGGCAAAGACGCCGTCGGCGCTATGAACAATCATGTCCTCGCGGGCTTTGGCGTCGGCAATGCCTACGAGGGCCGGAAGGAAACTGCGGCTGTCCTCGGCTCCACGTTCCTTGGCGGGTAGGGGTTCGCCGACGATTTCGGCGGTCGTTGCCAAGATGTCGACCAGGCTGACCATCTGCGTGGCCGTGGAGCCGGCGGTCACCTTGCCGGGCCAGCGCACGATGAAGGGGACTTTGAAGCCGCCTTCCCAGACATCGTGCTTTCCGCCGCGGATTGTACCGTTGACCTTGAGGCCGGCCTTAAAGGCGGCCGTCTGCAGTAATCGTTCGTTCTCAGGCTTGAAGACACCGCCGTTATCGCTCGTGAAGATCACCAGCGTATCCTTGGTTGCGCCCATCTTGTCGAGCGTGGCGAGGATACGTTCGACACTCCGATCGAGTTCGTGGATCCAGTCGCCGTAAAGGCCGGCGGCGCTCTTGCCGGCGAGATCCTTATCTGGCGTTACCGGCGCGTGGACGGCGACCGGCGTGAAGTAGAGGAAGAAGGGGTGGTCCTTTGGTTGGGCTTCGAGCCAGGTCGTCGCCTTGTCGGTGAGCACTTTCATCACACGCTCGTTCTTGCGACGAGGTGCGTCGAGCTCGAGGATGACGGGCCCTTTCTGCCCTTTCTTGCCGTTCTCAGTGTCTTCGGGGCCGTAAGTGGTTTTGAAGTCATCACTATCGGTGTCGGGTCCGGCGATTTTCATGCCGGCAGGAATCTGGCCGGAGCGGAGACCGTAGACAAAACGGTTCTCGACGAAGATGCCGGTGAGGTCGCCGTGGTTGCTGGGGACGCCGAAATGGTAGTCGAAGCCGATATCCAGTGGGCCCGGCGATAGCTCGGCTTTGTATTCCGTACGCCACTTCGGGTCTTCGTTCTCTTTGCCGTAGCCGAGGTGCCATTTGCCCACGGCGGCGGTGTGGTAGCCTTTTAGCTTCAGCAGGGAGGCCAGGTTGAAGCGGTTCGTCTCGATGTGGAGCGGCGAGAATGTGCCGAGGACCTCATGGGTAAGCGTGGTGCGCCAGCAGTAGCGTCCCGTGAGCAGTGAGTAGCGGGTGGGGGAACAGACGGAGGAGGTCGTGTTGCTGTCGGTGAAGCGGCGGCCTTCCGTGGCGAGTCGGTCAATGGCAGGGGTGCGGACGAGTTTCGGATCGGCACCGTAGCAGCCCGCGCTGCCATAGCCGTAGTCGTCGGCGAGGATCACGATGATGTTGGGCCGATCGGCGGCCTGCGCGGTCAGCGCAAGGAGCAAGCAGAGGACGAATCGCATGTTATTTGGCGGCAAGTTCGCGGAGGATGGCGTCGACGGCGGCTTGGGCGATCAGGTTATAGGCCGGACCCGTCCAGTGGAACATGTCGCCGCGGGCGAGCTCACGCTTATCGATCAGCAGGCCGTAGAAGTCGACGACAGGCACGCCCATCTCGGCCATGACCTTCGCGGCCATGCGGTTCTGTTCGACGATGTTCGGGTTGATCTCGGCGTTGATCTCGGTCGGCTTGCCCTTGACCGTGACCGGCGTGCTGCTGGCCCAGAGGAGCTTGGCCTTGGGCAGTTTGGCTTTCAGGACTTCGACGTAGCCTTTCATCAGCGGTTCGAAGGTGCCGG
>CAINSX010000196.1 GCA_903853185.1 uncultured Opitutia bacterium | reverse complement strand
GCCAGCAGTTCAAGCGTTCGGCCATGCCCGACGGCCCCAAAGTGGGCTCGCTGGCCCTGTCCCCCCGCGGCGATTGGCGCATGCCTTCCGACGCCGAGGCGACGGCGTGGCTTGCCGAACTGGGCTAAGCCTGCTTGATGGGAGGCGTGAGCCCTCCCGCGCAGACGCATCCCGCCGCCACCCAGGCCCTCCTGGCGATGCTGGGCGCCCAGGTGGTCCGGACCGACGAAGCCGCGTGCTTCGCCGCATCCTTCGACAACATGCGCCTGTCCTTCATGCCCGAGGCGGTGATCCGCCCGGCGACGGAGGATGATATCGGCGTCACACTGAAGCTCGCTAACGAACACCGCGTCCCCGTCACGGTACGCGGCCGGGGCACTGGTACGACAGGCGCCTGCGCCCCGATCAAGGGCGGCTGGGTCATCCACCTCGACCACTGGGACAAGATCGAAATCGACCCAGTCTCTTCGATGGCGACGGTGCAGCCAGGCGCGATCACGGCCCACATCAACGACCTCGCTGCTCCGCACGGACTTTTCTTCCCGCCTGACCCGTCGTCGGTGAAACATTGCAGCATCGGCGGCAATATCGCCACCAACGCCGGCGGCCTGCGCGCCGCGAAATACGGCGTCGTCCGTGACCACGTCTACGCGCTCGAAGGTTTCCTGCCCACCGGCGAGAAGGTCCGCTGGGCCGCCCCGCTGCGTAAGTTCGTCAGCGGCCTGAACCTGCGTGACCTCTGGATCGGCTCCGAAGGCACGCTCGGCGTGATCACGAAGGCGACGCTCAAGCTCTCGGTCCTGCCCGCCGCCCGCCGCACGTTCCTGCTGGCCTTCCGCACCGATGAAACTGCCTTGGAAGCCGCCATCGACCTGATCTCGCTGCGCGTGAACCCTTCGGTGCTCGAGTTCCTCGACGTCCAGACGGTTGCCGCCACCGAGAAACGCCGCGGTCAGCGCATCTTCACCGACGCCGAACTGGCCGGCTCAGCTGAGACGCACGCCGCCCTGCTCGTCGAAATCGACGGGCATCCCGCCGCCCTCGCCGACGACGCGGCCAAGGTCATCGCCTGGGCCAAACGCCATGCGGTCGCCTTCCGCGCTCCCGAGGATCCGACGGAAGCCGAAACCCTCTGGGAACTCCGTCGCACCTGCTCGCAGGCGATGTTCGCCCTGGGTGATGCGAAGCTGAACGAAGACGTGGTGGTGCCGATCCGCAGCTACGTCGCCCTGCTCCGCTTCACCCGCGAAGTCCGCGATCGCTTCGGCCTGGCGACCCCGACCTTCGGCCACGCGGCCGACGGCAACTTCCACGTCCACATCATGTATGACCGGTTCAATCCGGAGCACTGCCGCAAGGCCGAAGAAGCCATCCGCGAGGTCATGGTGAAAGTCGTCGAACTCGGTGGCGCCATCACGGGCGAACACGGCATCGGACTCGCGAAGTCTCCTTTCCTCTCGCTACAGCACACGCCGGCCGAGATCGGCGCGATGTTGGCGATCAAGAAGGCCCTCGACCCGAACGGGATCCTCGCCCCCGGCCAGATCTTCGAACCCTTCAACGTCTGGGAGCACCGTCCGATCAAGGTCACGTTGCCCTGGGATAAGCACTGAGCCATGCCCCGCACCGTCGCCGTCTTCGATTGGGACGGAGTCGTCATCGACTCCTCCGTCGCCCATGAACGCTCCTGGGAGGCCTTGGCCAAGGAGGATAACCTCCCGCTTCCGGCGGACCACTTCAAGCGCGGCTTCGGCAAGCGCAACGAGCTGATCATCCCCGACATCCTTAACTGGTCGCGCGACCCCGCCGAGGTGAAGCGCCTGTCCAACCGCAAAGAAGCCCTCTACCGCGACATCGCCCGCACCGGCCACGTCCGCCTGCTTCCCGGCGTCCGCGAACTCTGCGGCGCCCTCAATGACCTCGGCATCCCGTGTGTCATCGGCACCTCGACGCACAAGGAGAACCTCGCGCTCTCGTTCGAACTCTTCGGCATCGGACATTTCTTTGCCGGCGCGGTCGCCAGCGAGGATGTCACGAAGGGCAAGCCTGACCCGGAAGTCTTCCTGAAGGCCTGCGCCCTTGGCGGCGGCGACCCGGCGACTTCCTTCGTCTTCGAAGATTCCTTCTCGGGTCTGCAGGCTGGCCTCTCCGGCGGCTTCATTACGATCGCCCTCGCGACCACCAACACCCGCGAGCAACTGGAGCCCGTCGGCGCCCATCGTATCGTGAAGGACCTCTCCGAAGTCGACCCGCAGTGGCTCGCCCGCGGGCGCCTGGGCTGAGATGGAATTCCGTCTCAAATCCGACTACCGCCCGATGGGCGACCAGCCGACCGCGATCGCCGCGCTCGACGCCTCCCTCCGCGCCGGCAACAGCCGTCAGACGCTCCTCGGCGTCACGGGCTCGGGCAAGACGTTCACGATGGCGAACCTTATCGCACAGCAGCAACGCCCGGCGCTCATCATCTCACACAACAAGACGCTGGCCGCCCAGCTCTACTCGGAGTTCAAGAACTTCTTCCCCGAGAACGCCGTCGAATATTTCGTCAGCTACTACGACTACTATCAGCCGGAGGCCTACGTGCCGTCGACGGATACCTTCATCGAGAAGGATTCGGCCATCAACGAGGACATCGAACGGCTGCGCATCAGCGCCAGTAGCGCCCTACTCTCCCGGCGCGACGTGATCGTCATCGCCTCGGTCTCCTGCATCTACGGCCTCGGTTCGCCCGAAGACTTCCTGGCCGCGATGATCGCGCTCAAGACGGGCATGACGATGCGCCGTGACGAGCTCCTCGCAAAGCTCGTCGCCAACCAGTACGTCCGCAACGACGCCATCTTAGAACGCTGCAACTTCCGCGCCCGTGGCGAGACCATTGATGTCTGGCCGGCCTACATGGAGTCCGCCGTCCGCTTGGAATTCTGGGGCGATACGCTGGAGGCCATCCGTGAGCTCGACCCGATTAGCGTAAAACCTGGCAAGCAGCTGCAGAAGTTCGACCTCTACCCGGCCAACCAGTATGTAATGGCCCCGGGCCGCGTGAAAGCCGCCGCTGCCGCCATCAGGGCCGAGCTCGAGGAACGCGTCGACCATTTCGAGAAGACAAACCGCCTCGTGGAGGCCCAGCGCATCCGCATGCGCGTCGAGCATGACCTTGAGATGCTTCGCGAGACGGGCTTCTGCCCGGGCATCGAGAACTACTCGATGCACATGTCCGGCCGCCGGCCCGGCGAGCGCCCGCACTGCCTCCTGGACTTCTTCCCGAAGGACAAACTGGTCTTCATCGACGAAAGCCACGTCTCGGTCTCCCAGATCGGCGGCATGTACCACGGTGACCGTGCCCGCAAGGAACGCCTCGTCGAATTCGGCTTCCGCCTTCCCTCCGCCCTGGAGAATCGCCCACTGCGCCCCGAGGAATTCGATGTGATTGTCGACCAAGCGGTCTACGTCTCTGCCACGCCCGCGCCCCACGAATATAAGGTCTCGGCCGTCATCGCCGAACAGGTCATCCGCCCGACGGGCCTGCTCGACCCGATCATGGAAGTCCGTCCGATTACCGGCCAGGTCGAGGACATCATCGGCGAAGCTAAAGCCGTCGCCACCCGTGGCTACCGCACGCTGGTTACTACGCTGACCAAGCGGATGTCCGAAGACCTCGCGAACTTCATGCGGGACAGCGGCCTCAAGGTGGAATACCTGCACTCTGACATTGATGCGATTGAACGCGTCGAGATTCTCCGTCGCCTGCGCGCCGGCTCCTTCGACGTACTCGTGGGCGTCAATCTCCTCCGCGAAGGCCTCGACCTTCCGGAAGTGGCGCTCGTCGGCATCCTCGACGCCGACAAGGAAGGCTTCCTGCGTAGCGAGACGAGCCTCATCCAGACCTCCGGTCGCGCGGCCCGCCACCTGGAAGGCAAGGTCCTGCTTTACGCCGACGTGATGACGAAGTCGCTCACGCGAGCCCTGACCATCTGCGGCGACCGCCGTAAACGTCAGGAGGCCCATAATACGAAGTACGGCATCACGCCGAAGAGCACGACTCGCAAGATCGAGGAGAGCCTCGTGGACCTCGAGGCCGACGAGGCCCTCGCGGTGGCCGAAGGTACTGACGACCGCGACATCGCGCGCGTACTTTCCGACATGGAAACCGAGATGCTCGCGGCGGCGGACGAATTACAATTCGAACGTGCGGCGAACCTGCGCGACCAGATCGAAGCCCTGCGCACCGGTAAGCCGGCTTCGCCGAAGCGCCACAAAGGCCGCCGCTGATCAGCCGAAGCGGCGCGTCAGGTCGGCGTCCGTCCACTCGACATAGGTCCGTCGTCCACGCGGGCAGGTGCCTGGCTGCACGGTGCGGAACAAAGCCTGTACGAGTTCCATCAGCTCGGCGTCCGAGAGGCTGTCGCCCTTACGGCGGGCCTTGATGACGGCGATCTTGGCGAGGGCATCGTAAGCCAGGGAAGGACGGCCGAAGTCGCCTTCACGTCGGGCCATCTCGGCCAGCAGGTCGCGCACGAAGGCCAAGGCCTCCTCGGGCTCGAGCCACGCAGGGAGGGCCTGGATGCGCCAGAAATTGCGGCCATACTCCTCGAAATCGAAGCCGGCAGAAGCGAGCAGCGGCATGCGCTCCTTGAGGACCGCGGCGGGCAGAGGATCCAGCTCGATGCTCAGCGGCACGAGCATCGGCTGGCTGACGGGCTTCTGCGCAGTGAATTGCGCGAGGATGGATTCGTAGAGCACGCGCTGGTGCGCCGCGCCGATATCAAGGATAGCCAGTCCGGTAGGCGTCTCGAAGACGGCACGTTCTTCGCGCAGACGCGAAAGCAGACGCCAGCCGAGGCGGACCGCCGGCGCATGGGATGATGCGGACGGAACGGCGGAAGACGGCACGTACGCCGACGACGTTCCGCTGGATGCGACCGGGGCGCTCAGCGTCGGCACAACGGGAGCTGTCAGCGGCGTCGCCGCGGACACGGAAGGAATCGTCGTCGCTGGCAGGCCGTCGTCGGCCCGGGCGCGGAGCACCGCGAGGACGGATTCGATCAGGAAATTGCGGACCTTGGCTTCGTCACGGAAGCGCACCTCGCGCTTGGCCGGATGGACGTTCACGTCGACCCATGCCGGGTCCATCTCCAGGAACACGAACGCCAGCGGGTAGCGGCCCTTGGGGATAAGCGTGTGATAGCTCTCCGTCAGCGCGAAGGCCATCGTCCGGCTGTCCACCGGACGGCCATTGACGACAGTCACCAGATCCTGACGGGTACCGCGGCTGACGCCCGGCTTTCCCAGCAGGCCGCTGAGACGCATGCCCGGACGCTCGAAGAGCGGCATGATCGTGACTTCTTCGGCCACCTGTCGGCCCCAGATCTCGCGGACGCGATCCAGGAGCGGAGCATTGCCCGGCGAACGGAAGATCTCGCGGCCGTCTTCGCGCAGCAGGAAACCGACTTCCGGGTGGGCGATTGCGTAGAGGCGGACCAGACGGACGATGTGGGCGGCCTCGGTCTCGTCGGACTTCAGGAACTTCAGGCGCGCGGGGACCGGGTGGAAAAGATTGGCGACCTCGATGCGCGTACCGGTCGCCATACCGTGGTCGCGGCGATGGACGAGTTTACCGCCATTGATCGCGACCTCGGTACCCGAGGGAGCCGAGGCAGGCCGCGTCTGCATCGTGAAACGGGCCACGCTGGCGATGGAGGGCAGCGCTTCGCCGCGGAACCCGAAGGTCGCGATGCGATCGAGGTCAGAGGCCACCTGTATCTTGCTCGTCGCATGGCGCTCAAGGCTCAGCAGGGCTTCATCGCCCGTCATGCCTTTACCGTCATCCTCGACGATCATCTGGGCTTTGCCGCCGCGGGAGAAGTCGACCGTCACACGACGCGCGCCGGCGTCGAGGGAGTTCTCCAGCAGCTCCTTGATGACCGCGGCCGGGCGCTCCACCACCTCGCCGGCGGCGATCTGGTTGGCCACGGTCGGCTCAAGGATGCGGATGGTCGACATGGTCAGGCAGGACCGGCCGCGGACCGTCCGAAAGGACGACCGATGACGCGGCTGGGGCGGACGGAAAGCACGGGGAGACCTTTGGCCCTCGCCCCCTCCCCTGCAAGTCGAACGGCTCGGAAACGGTCTTTGTTGCACCCTGCCGAAGGATGCCAACCTTCCAGACGTGTCGAACCGACTGGCCCACGAAAGCTCGCTCTACCTCCGCCAACACGAGGCCAACCCCGTGCAT
>CAINSX010000195.1 GCA_903853185.1 uncultured Opitutia bacterium | reverse complement strand
TGATAGCTCAGTTGGTAGAGCAGACGCCTGAAGAGCGTCGTGTCGTTGGTTCGATTCCGACTCAGGCCACCATTTAACGCCAGCCCATCCGATTCAACCCGGGTGGGCTGGTCCTTTTGAGGTCTCAGCGACCGAAGATTAGGCGCCAGACCGAGAAGTCCTTGCCGCGGTCGACCAGCTCGGACGGCGGCGTCTCCCACCCGCTCGCCAGCAAGGTGAGCCGACGGGTCTCCTCGCGGTTGCGGTCCTTCTTCGTGGTCTTCTCGACCCAATCCGCCCGCACAACGCCGAAGGGCGTCGTGTCGGAGCGCCAGACGGTACCTTTGAATTCGATGGTCTGCTTCGGGACGATGGGGGGATCGGTCACCGTGCTGGCGAGCATCTTCATGCGCTCGCAGGCGCAGGGCTTGCCCCCGAGGTCGATGGTTTCCTGCGCAGGCATATCCGCGGTGAGCTCGCTGGTGTAGCTAAGGTTCGCCCACTTCGAGACCCAGGCGATGTCCTCGCGGGTCATGTGGTAGGAGCCTTTGACGGGGTTGGAGAAGACGATCTCCTGCGAATTCTCGATGAGGCGGCCGGCGCGTTGGCGGTCCATATCAGCGCTGAGGAGGAGTCGCAGCGGAGCTTGTTCGCGCGAGCCCAGCCAGCCGACCGGTTCGACGGTGAACCAGACGTGTGGCTTACCACCGACATCCATGCCGGAGCGAATCGAGAGACTGAGTTCGGACTTCGAGACGACTTTGCCGTCGCGGATCGTCTCATGCTGGTAGCGCGCCCAGGTGCCGGGCTTGGGTAGTTTCTCCGCGAAAATCTGCCACTGGGCCGGCGAGGTGATAGCGCCCGCCAAGAGCAGGAGAAGGGCGGCGAGGCGGCGCATGGGCAGATTAATGGGTGTTTATTGGCCTTTTGGCGAGCATCGACCCGCTTCCGGCTCCTTTGCCTTTGACTCTCCAAGCCTCCGCCCTTGGAGTCAGGACCTTCGTCATGGAATCCCTGGCCCAGTCTTCGACCTCCCTCCGCTCCGCGGACGGTCGCGCCATCATTCCGGCGATTATTACCATCATCGGGCTCTAAGCCCGCTGAACGGAACGCCCGACGGGCGACTCCCCGTTCCGCGGCGCCCGGAACGGCCCTCTCCCTTTACACCTCTTTCCCACCCACACGACCATGGCACGCTCCATCGAAATCTATGATACCACCCTCCGCGACGGCTCGCAGGGGCAGGGCATTCATTTCTCCGTCGATGACAAGCTGCGCATCGCCGCCGAGCTCGAACGCTTCGGCATGACCTACATCGAAGGCGGCTGGCCGGGCTCCAATCCCCGCGATGTCGAGTTCTTCGCCCGCGCCAAGAAGATCAAGTTCAAGCATGCCAAGCTGGCGGCCTTCGGGTCGACCCGCCGCAAGGGCGTACGCGCCTCGGAAGACGCCCAGGTCCGCGGCCTCCTCGAGGTCGACACCCCGGTCGTCACGATCTACGGCAAGACCTCGGCCCTCCACGTCCGCGAGGTGCTCCGCTGTTCGCCCGAAGAGAATCTGGAGATGATCCGCGACACGGTCGCTTTCCTGAAGTCTCATCGCCGCGAAGTCGTCTACGATTGCGAACACGCGATCGACGGCTGGAAGGAAGACCCGGCCTACGCCATCGCTTCTATGCTCGCCGCCGTCGAAGGCGGCGCCGACCGCATCGTCCTTTGCGACACCAATGGCGGCTCCCTGCCGGCCGAAGTCGCCGCGGCCACCCGTGCCGCCCTCGCCGCGCTCAAGAAGACCCCTGTCGGCATCCATACGCACGACGACGCTGGTCTCGGCCTCGCCAACGCCCTTGCTTCGCTCGAAGCCGGCGCTTCGCACGTCCAGGGCACCGTCAACGGCATCGGCGAGCGCACCGGCAATTGCGACCTCACCGCGGTCATCCCTTGCGCGCAGCTGAAGTTCGG
>CAINSX010000194.1 GCA_903853185.1 uncultured Opitutia bacterium | reverse complement strand
GTCTGAGCAGGGTTAACGGACCAGGCCCAAAATGCAAACCGACCGGGAAGAACTTTCGCCCAAGGCCAAGGCCCGGCGTGCCCCCCATACCCCAGGCGTCTACCTGATGAAGGACGCCGCGGGGCTGGTCGTCTATGTCGGCAAGGCCAAGGACCTAAAGAAGCGCCTGGCCTCCTATTTCGTGCCCCGCCAGCGAATGACCCCAAAAGTGGCCGCGATGATGGATACGGTGGCCGACATGGAATGGCACGAGGTCCGGTCCGAGACCGAGGCCCTCCTTCTAGAAGGCAAGCTGATCAAACGCTGGCGCCCCCGCTGGAACATCCTCTTCCGCGACGACAAGCAGTTCCCCCAGGTCCGGGTCGACCTCGCCGACGCCCTCCCGAAGTTCCGCATCGTCCGCGCCCGCACGACCGATGCCTGCCGCTACTTCGGCCCCTTTCCTCACCAACAGGCCGTCCGCCGCACGCTCAACGAGATGCGCAAGAAGTTCGGCATCCTCCTCGCCGACAGCACGCCGACCGCGCTGCCCGACGGGACTTGGAAACTGTACGACGACGCGCGCTCCGAGATCCAGAAGCACGCCAACGTGGTGACGGCCGAGGAATACGCCGCCCGCGTGACCGAGGCCTGCGCCTTCCTCGAAGGCAAGGTCGAGAGCTGGGGCGAACAGGTCGAAGCCGACATGCGCAAGGCCGCCGCCGACCGTGACTATGAAAAAGCCGCGAGCCTGCGCGACCTGCTCGACGCGTTGAAGCGCACGACGGAGAAATCCCGCCGCTTCCTCCGCGAGAACCCCCTGCCCCGCCGCGACGAAGCCGGCGCCCTGACCTCGCTCGCCGCCGCGCTCGGCCTCGAACGTCCGCCCGCCACGGCGGAGTGCTTCGACATCTCGCACATCTCGGGCACGCTCGCCGTGGCGTCGATGGTACGCTTCGTCGACGGTCAGGCCGACAAATCCGGCTACCGGCGCTTCAAGATCAAGTCCTTCGAAGGCAATGACGACTTCCGCTCGATGCAGGAAGTGGTCGGCCGCCGCTACACCCGCCTGCACGAAGAACACCGAGCCTTCCCCGAGCTGGTCATCATCGACGGCGGCCTCGGCCAGGTCGGGGCCGCGCTCGCGGCGTTCAAGGAACACGACCTCGCCCCACCCCCGCTGATCGGCCTCGCCAAGCGCGAAGAAACGATTGTCTTCCCGGACGGCCGCGAACTGAAGCTCCCGCGGCATGATGTCGGCCTCGCGCTGCTCATGCGCATCCGCGACGAAGCCCACCGCTTCGCCAACGACTTCAACGCCGACCTCCGCAGCCGCAAACTGCGCGAGTCGCTGCTCGACGAGATGCCCGGCCTCGGCCCTAAGCGCAAAGACGCCTTGCTCGCACATTTCGGCAGCATCCAAAAACTGCGCAAGGCCACCGCTGCGGAGATCGCGGAAGTCGCCGGCCTCAGCGACAAACTCGCCGGCGAAGTGAAGACGTATTTGGAGGCCAGAGGCTAAGGGTTAAATACCCCCGCACATCATCCGGTCTCCGGTTTCCCTTTGAGTGGCGCATCTCTGCCTTGGGTAGGGCGGTCTTTGCCAGGGCCGCCGTTCGCAAGGTAGGGCCGAGCAGCCCTGCTCGGCCGCGGCCGACCAAGGATGGTCGGCCCTACCCAATACAGTTAGGACAGCACGTGGTGCTATCCCTACCTCTTCAGAACCGCCATCTCCCTCTCCACCAAGTCCGCCACGCGATCGGCACCGCCGGCGTCGCCGAGACCGTCGACCGAGGCTTTCCACTTCTTCCAGAGGGCCCAGTCGCCGGTGAAGGCTTCGGCGATGATCGCACGGGCCGAGGCGGGCGTGAGGCCGTAGGCGCCGGCGTGATGCTCGGCGATGAGGCGGCCGTTGCCGGCTTCCTGGCCGGGGATGACCTGGGTGATGATCATCGGCACACCGGCCGCGACGCACTCATGCGTGGTCGCTCCACCGGCCTTGCTGACGACAAGGTGGCTTGAAAGCATCAGCGAGGGAATACGATCGGTCCAGCCGAGCACTTCGGCACGTCCGCCGACGGCGCGTTCGACGGCTTCCTTAAAGGAGGCGTCCTTACCCACGGTGATGGTGAGCTCGAGTCCGAGCGTGGAAAGCGCGCTCGCAAGTTCGACGGCGTCGCGCTTGCCAGGATTGAGCATCACGAGGACGCGCGGGCGTTCGCCATCCTTGGCCGAGGAACGCGGG
>CAINSX010000193.1 GCA_903853185.1 uncultured Opitutia bacterium | reverse complement strand
GCCAAGGCCCTTGAGCTCTGGCTCGAGCGCAAGCCCGCCGACCTCACCGACGTCGCCGGCAAGTATGCCAAGGACAATCAGGACGAGGTCGCCATGGTCGCCATCGGCGCGCTCGCGCATCTTAATCCCGCCCAGGGCCTCATCGAACTCTCCAAGTCTGCTTCGAACGGTTCTGCCGCTCGTCGTCAGGGCGCTTGGAAGGCCCTCGCCAAGCTGCCGGCCGCCGGGGTCGACGCGCTCTTCGTCGAGAACCTCAAGGCGCTCGAGAAAGCCAAAGGTGTCTCGCCCGCCGCGATCGAGTTGCTCGAGGCCGCCGCGCTGCGCTCCGAGCCTTCGGTGAAGGAGGCCCTCGCCGCCACGCAGAAGGCGATCGGTTCCGGAGCCGACAAGCTCGCCAAGTGGATGCCCGCCCTCGAGGGCGGTGACGCCAAGAACGGCTTCGCGCTCTTTCAGGCCTTGCCCGCTGGCCAGTGTCTGCGCTGTCACCGTGCTTCGGATGACTCCCATGCCGCCGGTGGCGAAGCCGGTCCGAACCTCGCCGGCGTGGCCAAGCGTGGCGACCGTCGTTACCTCCTCGAGTCCGTGGTGAATTCCAACGCCGTCATCGTCGCCGGTTACGGCACCGTGAACCTCGAGCTCGCCAATGGTGGTGCGCTGGTCGGCACGCTCATCAAGGACGACAAGGACAACGTCGACGTCGATGTCGCCGGTAACCGCTGGCGTGTCGCCCGCAAGGACATCAAGTCCATGTCCACGCCCGTCTCGGGAATGCCCGCTCTGGATGCTGTCCTGACCCTCAACGAAGTCCGCGACCTCGTCGCGTGGCTCGCGACGCTTGAGAAGGCCCCCAAGAAGGCCAAGGTCGCCGATCCTAAGCCGCTGGATATCTCGACCATCAAGCCCGTCGCCGCCGCGAACGTCGCGAACGTCGACCCCGCTGTCATGGCGGCTGGCAAGCAGGGCTTCATGCTGTGCATGGCCTGCCACGGCCCGAACGCCGAAGGCACCGTCATCGCGCCGCCGCTGGCTAAGTCCAACTGGGTGAACGGTCCGGCCGAGAACCTGATCCGCATCCAGTTGCGGGGCCTCAACGGCCCGCTCACCGTATCCGGCAAGGCTTACACGCTGCCCGTGCCTATGCCGCCTCAGGCTCAGCAGACCGACGAGCAGATCGCCGCCGTCCTGACCTACGTCCGCAACAGCTTCGGCAACTCCGCTCCGGCCGTGACGCCGGCGCAGGTCAAGGCGCAGCGCGGTGAAGTCGGCAAGCCCATGCTAACCGAGGCCGATCTCGTCCCGGCGAAGTAATCAGCCCGGATTAAAACCAAGGCCCGGTCTTCGTGAGAGGACCGGGCCTTTTTGTGTGCGCGTCGTCAGCGGACAGCGGTTGGCGGATGGATTTCGAGGCAGGGGAGACCTGGAAGGAGGCTGCGGGCGGTCGCCGAAGGGCGGCCGAAGGGTAGGGGCGTGGCTTTGCCGCGCCCTCCGAAGAGGAGTGCACGTTGAATCGTGCCCCTACCTGCGTTCGCCCTGCGGCGAACGAGTACAGCACGTGGTGCTGTCCCTACCTCGCATTGTCACCTAACAAAAAGCCCCGGCGGTTGCCGGGGCTTTGGTTGGGAGATGACGGTCGCCTTAGGCGATCGTGACTTCCTTCGTGAGGTAGACGTCCTGAATCGTGTTCAGGAGCTTCGCGCCTTCTTCGATCGGGCGCTGGAAGGCCTTACGACCCGAG
>CAINSX010000192.1 GCA_903853185.1 uncultured Opitutia bacterium | reverse complement strand
TACCGCCTCCTCCGCAAGGAACGAGGTAAGGGTGAAAAGGTGGGGTAAGAGCCCACCGCTCGAAGGGTAACCGACGAGGCAAGGTAAACCCAATCCGGTGCAAGACGAACAGGGACCGTTCGAGGTCGCCCACCAAGGTCCCGGGTTGTCGCACCGCCGCAAGGCGGGTCCGCAAGGTCAGAGAAATGAACGCGCAGGGGATCGGCGAGAGCCGCCCAAGGACAGAATCCGGCTTATAGTGTATGGCTCAAAAGACGGAGGGCCGAACGGAAACGTTCGGCCCTCCCCCTTTGCGGACGCTTAATCTTGATAAGGCATCCGCAGGGCGGCAACGATACCCCCAATGGAGGCTCCCTCGGCATCGTCCGTCCGGCTGAAGGACCAGCTTCGTGCCGGCGCCAAAATCGCCATCTTCGCGCCCCACCCGGACGACGAGTCACTCGGGACAGGCGGACTGATCCAGCAGGCAGTGGCCGTGGGCGCCGAGGTCCGGGTCATTTTCGTGACTGACGGCGACAATAACCCCTGGCCGCAACGCTTCGTCGAACGCCGCTGGTTCATCGACGCCCCTGAACGCGCCCGGTGGGGAGCCCGCCGCCGCGCCGAAGGTCAGCATGCCCTCCAGCTCCTCGGCTGCGGCAAAGTCGCCTCCGAGTCGCTCGGCCTTCCCGACGCCGGCATCCTCGCGCTCTGGGAAGAAGACCTTCCCGGCCCCCGGCCCGCCTTCGAACGACTCCTCCGCGAGTGGCAGCCCACCCTCGTCATCATCCCCTCCGAGATCGACCGCCATCCGGACCATCAGGCGACCCACTTCTACGGACTCGATGCCGTCCGCACAACTGGCGTGCGTTGCCTGGTCTACTCCTACCTGATCCATCGCCCTTGGTCCCAGAAGGTGATGCGCCGTCACTTGGCCTCCGATCAGCTTGAGCTGACCGAGACGGAGCGAAGCCTGAAGCTCGACGCCATCCGTTGCCACCACACCCAGATGGCCCTCAGCGGCGGACGCTTCTCAAAATTTGCCAGCCGCGAAGAACGCTACACCCTCGTCCAGATCACCTGATATGACCGATTCCCCCTCCCCGGCGCCCGCCGGCCCCGATTTCCTGCATTCGACGCGCTTCCAGGCGATCGTCCTCACGGCCCTCGTCCTATTCCTCTTCTGGTGGCGCCTCGGCAGCCTCGGCCTCATCGACCCGGATGAGCCTTTCTACGCCCTCACGAGCCGCGAGATGGTGCAGAGCGGCGACTGGATCACGCCGCGCGTCTTCGGCGAACCACAGTTCGAGAAGCCGATTCTCTTCTATTGGGAGACCTGCCTCGCCCAAGTCGTCTTCGGCGATAATGAATTCGCGGCCCGCGTGCCCGGTGCCCTCGCCGCCAGCCTCGTCGTCTTCCTGACCTGGGGCATCGGAAGGAAACTCTTCTCGCCGCTCGCCGGCTTCCTCGGCGCCATCGTGGTCGGTACGGGCGGCCTCTTCGTAATCATGTCGCGGCTGATGCTGACGGACCTATCGCATACACTTTTCATCTCGGCCAGCATGTACTGCCTCTGGCGGGCGTTCCACGACGAGCCCAAGCGGCTCCGGTGGCTGATCGCACTGACGGTCTGTTCGGCGCTATCGATGCTGACCAAGGGCCCCCAGGGCCTGCTCTTTGTCGCGATGGCCGGCCTGGCCTACGGCTGGCTCAGCGGCCTGAAGTCGCCCTGGTCCTGGCGCAACCTCGCGATCTGCGTGCCCCTCTGGCTGCTGATCGCCGCGCCTTGGTATCTGGCGATGTTCATCCTCCACAAGTCAGGCCCGACCTCACCCGCCACGGGCTGGGGCTACTATTGGGACTCGTTCTTCGTGCACGAGAACTGGGACCGGTTCTTCCATGCCGAACATAACGGCAACGACCACTGGTATTATTACCTCGAAATGCTCATCGGTGGCTCGATCCCCTGGATACCCTTGATCGTCGCCTCGCTCTGGGAAACCGCCGCGAACTTCCGCCGGCGATTCCGTACTCAGCCCGGCCTGGCGATGGTCATCTGCTGGCTCATCCCGTCCTACCTCTTCATGACGGTCGCGGCGAGCAAGCTGCCGAGCTATATCTTCTTCCTGACCGTGCCGGTCGGCCTGCTGGCCGGTGTCACGCTCGAGCGCTGGATCACGCAAGGCTTCGGTCCCCTTGAACGCTGGGCCGTCGGCCTATTCACCTTGCTCCAAGGCGTGGCGTTAATCTGGTACATGCCAACGTTCCACCCGAACTCCCTGCCTTTCCTGCCTCAGCTGATTGCCCTGGGCATCCCGCTGACCGTCGCCGGCATCTTCGCGCTGAGCCGCAAAGCCTTCCTCTGGGCCGTCGTGTCCGTTTCATTCAATATCGTCTTGGTCTTCACCGCCTTCTTCTGGATCGAAGCGCGACTCGAAGGCACCGTCGGCAGCCGGGAAATCTGTAAGGTCGCGGCGGCCGTGCGCAAGCCCGGCGAGAAACTCGTCACGTGTAGCTTCCTCGGCCGAGCCGCTAAGTTCTATTTGGGCGAGCAACCCAGCGCCATCTTCGTGCCCGACCCCAAGCTCCGAGCCGATTACGGCAAAGGCAATTTCCGACCCTACTACCCGTTCTATTCCTACCATCCGTTACCGCAGCTCACGATCGAGAAGCAGCTCGGAGCATTCGCCGATAGCAACGGATCAGTCCTATGCATCGGCGAGAAGCGCGACTTCGGCCAGCTGAACACCGCCGAGAGTTCCTCCGTGAAGGGACGTTGCGAACTGCTCGGCGAAACGGGCGACACGCCCGGCCGGGCGGTCTTCCGCATCAGCGCGAAGACGGCTAAATAATCAGATCCGGTAAAGGAGCTTCAAGAACCGAATCGTATCTCGCACTGGACGAATCTTACTGGGCTGCCCCTGGTAGATGGTCCGAACCGGTACGTTTGTGATCCTTCCGCCCGCTCGAGCGGTCAGCAGCAGGACCTCGGTCTCGTAATCGTAATGGTCGCTCTTAGCGGCCAAGATGGCGGGATTGGCGACCGCCAAGGCGCGATACCCGCATTGGGAATCAGGGATGTGGCAGCGACAGAGATTGCTGATGAGCCACGACATGGAGGCATTCACCATCCGACGAACAAAGGGCATGCCCTTCGGATTAGAGAAACGGTTGCCCGCGACGAGCGCGACGCCCGGCTCCTCAATGGCTTTAAGGAAAAGGGGGATCTGTTCGGCGTCGTGCTGACCGTCGCCATCCATGGTGATGCCATGGGTGTAGCCCAACTCAGCGAGCCGAGCGAAAGCGGTCTTCAAGCCAGCGCCCTTACCCTTGTTCACTTCATGACGAATCACCATTGCCCCGGCGGCCAGTGCCTTGGCCGACGTCTCGTCTGGCGAGCAGTCGTCGATGACCAAGACCGTGTCCACGAAACGCTTCGCCTCACGCACCACTTCAGCGATGCGTGCTTCCTCGCGGAAGGCAGGCACCACGATGGCTACGCGCAAAGGAGAATTGGACATTAAAGTCGGGAAAGGCGGCGAGCAACCGAAGCCGGCATCCCTTTATCCACGCTGCGCGATCGGCGAATACTTACGCTCGGTGTTACCGACGTAGATCTGGCGAGGGCGATGGATCTTCTGCTTCGGGGTCTCGGCGATTTCCTTCCAGTGCGAGATCCAGCCGGGCATGCGACCGATGGCGAAGATGACGGTGAACATCTCGGTCGGGATGCCGATGGCCTTCAGAATGATGCCCGAGTAGAAGTCGACGTTCGGGTAGAGGTTACGCTGCTTGAAGTACGGGTCGTTGAGCGCGGCTTCCTCGAGGCGCATGGCGATGGCCAGGAGCGGGTCGTTGATACCGAGGACCTTGAGGACCTTATCGCACTGGGCCTTGATGATCTTGGCGCGCGGGTCGTAGTTCTTGTAAACGCGGTGGCCGAAGCCCATCAGGCGGACGCTCTTGGTCTTGTCCTTGGCGTCGGCGATGAAGCGCGAGCCGTCGTCGCCGGAAGCGTGGATCTCCTCGAGCATCTCGATGACGGCCTGGTTGGCGCCGCCATGCAACGGACCCCAGAGGGCGCAGACGCCGGCGGAGACGGACGGGAAGAGGTTGGCGCCGCCGGAGGCGACCATGCGCACGGTGGACGTCGAGCAGTTCTGCTCGTGGTCGGCGTGCAGGAGGAGGATCAGGTCGAGCGCGCGGGCGATCTCCGGATGGACGGCGTAATCGGCGTTGGGCTGCGAGAAGAGCAGGTGCAGGAAGTTGGAGCAGTAATCGAGACCCGGCTTCGGGTACACGGGCGGCTCGCCTTCCTTGGAGCGGTGGGCGAGCGCGGCGAGCGTGCGGACCTTGGAGATCAGGACGGCGGCGGTCTCGTCGAACTTGGCCAAGTCATGCGTACGCTCGTTCGTGCCGAGCTCGGGATAGTAGCAACCGAGGGTGTTCAGCGTGGCGGACAGCACGGCCATCGGATGGGCGTTGCCCGGGAAGCCGCTGAGCGCGATACGCAGGCCTTCGTGGATCTGGGAGTTGTCGAGGATGCGGGCCTTGAAAGCGGTCAGCTGGGCGGTCGTCGGAAGTTCGCCATAGATGAGGAGATAAGCCGTCTCGATAAAGTTAGACTTCTCCGCAAGGTCTTCGATGCCGTAACCGCGGTAACGAAGAATGCCCTTCTCGCCATCGATGAAGGTGACCTTGGACTCGCACGCACCGGTGTTGGCGTAGCCGTCGTCGAAGGTAATGTAACCGGTGTCATCGCGCAGCTTGCGGACATCGACCCCGCGTTCGCCTTCGGTGCCGACGACGATGGGGAGGACGATATCTTTGCCGTCCAGGTTAAGAGTGGCGTTTTGAGAGCTCATGGCGGGGGTATTGCCGCCAGAGTCGAAAACACGCCTCAGCGGGCGGACAAAGTCAGGAAATTGCGGTACAGTTGCAAGCCTTTGACCTGACTTTTCTCCGGATGGAACTGGGTCGCGAAGACCCGCCCCCGCCGGACACCGCTCACAAACCGGCCCGCATAGTCTGTCTCGCACCAGACCAGGGAGGGGTCGGTCTCGACGACACGGTAACTATGCACGAAATAGAACGGCTCCCCTTCGGCCCGCAGGCCTTCGGTCAGGGGGGAACCCGGCTTAAAGATGGCCTCATTCCAACCCATATGGGGGATGCGTAGGCCAGGCTGGGAGGGGAAGCGACGGACGACCCCAGGGAAGATGGCCAGACCAGGGCGGTCAGCCTCCTCGGAGCGCTCAAAGAGGACCTGGAGCCCCATGCAGACACCCAGGAAGGGACGGTCCGCAGCGATCCACTGCTTCAGGAAAGACTCGAAGTCGGTGCGGCGGATGCAATCCATGCAGTCGGCCATGGCCCCCTGCCCTGGAAAGACGACCATCTCGGCCTTCTCGGCTTCGGCCGGCGTGGCGGCGAGGAAAGCATCGGCACCCGCGGCGACCATGGCGCGGCTAACGCTGCGGAGGTTGCCCATCCCGTAATCGATGACGGCCACCCGCGGGCGGCGCACTGACCCAGAGGCTTCCACGGTCAAGCCAGCGTACCCTTGGTGCTCGGCACGCGACCACCCTGTCGCGGATCGACTTCCACCGCCTCACGCAGCGCGCGGGCGAAGGCCTTGAAGAGCGCTTCGGCGATGTGGTGCGGCTCATCGCCGTACTCGAGCTTCAGGTGCAAGTTGCATCCAAGCGAATTGGCGAGGCCCTGAAAGAACTCGCGGACGAGCGCGATATTGAAGTCCTTCACCATGTAGTTAGTGATCTCAACGTGGTAGACCATCATGGGACGATTACTGAGGTCGACGGCGCAGCGGGCCAGGGTCTCGTCCATCGGCAGGATGAAGAAACCATAGCGGCGGATGCCGGCCTTGTCGCCAAGCGCTTCCTTGATCGCCTGACCGAGCACGATGCCCACGTCTTCCACGGTGTGGTGGTAGTCGACGTCGGTATCGCCAGTGGCCTTGACCTTGATGTCGACCAGGGAGTGACGGGAGAGCAGCGTCAGCATGTGGTCGAAGAAGGCCACACCGGTGGCAATTTCCGACGAACCGGTGCCGTCCAAGTTCACCTCGAGGGCGATTTTGGTCTCGGCGGTGTCCCGTCGGATGCTGGCTTTGCGAACGACTGCGCTCATACCCCAGAAATCCCCGCGGAAGGCAGGATTGTCAACCTCACCCTTCCATCCAAGCCGCCACAGCCTCCAAGAACACCTCGGTTTCCTGTTCCGTGCCCACCGAGATGCGTAAAGACTTCTCGGTGAGGCGATGGTTCGGGAAACGGCGGACGAGGATCTTCCGGGCACGCAGGAACTCGAAGCAATGGGCCGAAGTCTCGACGGAAGCGGCGCGCGTCGAAGATACGGGGGCAGCGAGCACGAAGTTGCCGGCGGCGGGATTTACCTGCCAGCCGAGTTTGCGAAGCGAGGCCGCGAGGCGCTCACGCGTGGCACGCACTTGGGCGACGGTGACGTCCAACCAGGCGCGGTCATCAAGCGCCGCGGCGGCCGCGACCTGCGCCAGACGGTCGACGTTATAACTATCGCGGACGCGATGCAGCACCTCGGCCACACCGGCAGGACAGAGCGCGTAGCCAACGCGAAGTCCGGCGAGGGCATGTGCCTTGGACAGGGTGCGCGTGACGATGACGTTGGGTAGCTCGCGGGCAAGCGCGACGCAATCAGCGTCAGCAAAAGACGCATAAGCTTCGTCGACGACCAGCATGCCGGGGAAGGCCTTGGCGACGGCGCGGACGACGTCCGGCGTGAAGGCGACGCCGAGCGGGGCGTTCGGGTTCGTCAGGAAGAAGACGGCGGCGCCGCACTTAGCGATCGCTTCGATGTCAACGCCGAGCTGCTCCGTGACCTCAACCTTGACGACATCAGCAGCCTGGGCCGCGGCGAGGACGGGATAGAGCGAGTAGCTGGGATTGAGCATGCCAATCGGGCGGCCCGGACCCGCATAGGCGCGGATGATGAGGTTAAGGATATCGTCCGAACCGTTGCCGGCGACGATGCGGGCTGCATCAAAACCATGGAAGCGTGCGGCGGCCTCACGCAGCGGAGCGGAATCCGGCGAAGGATAAAGGCGTAGATTCGCGCCGTCATTAACCAAGGCGGCCCGGATGGCTTCAAGCGAACGCAGGCTGGGCGGATAAGGGTTCTCGTTCGTGTTCAGCTTCACCCATCCCCCGCCCTGCGGCTGTTCTCCGGGGACATAAGGCGACATGGCCGCGACATGCGGGTTCGCGGCAGGAATTTTGGCAGACATCAGCGTAACTTGAGTTTGGCGGAGGCGAAATCCTGGAGCAGCGCGCGGGTCTTACCCGCATCCGCACTGGCAACGACCTTCGCCGCGAGCTCGCGGAGCTCGGACGCGGCGGAATGGCGGAGCACGAAGCGGACCTCCGGCAAGGCGGCGGGACTCATACTCAGCTCATGCACGCCGAGGCCCACGAGCAAGGGAGCCCAGACGGGGTCGCCGCCCAGCTCGCCGCAGACGGCCGCCGGGATGCCACGCTTCTGGGCGGCGGCGAAGATAATCATGAGCGTACGCACCACGGCGGGATGGCACGGATCATAGAGCGAAGCGACGCGTTGATTGCCGCGGTCGACGGCAAGCAGGTACTGTACGAGATCGTTGGTACCGACGCTAAAGAAGTCGGCCTCGATGGCGAGCTCGTCGGCCACCGCGGCGGCAGAAGGGATCTCAATCATCGCGCCGAGCCGGATAGGCGCGGCGGCGCGGACGCCTTCGCATGCGAGCTCGGTCTCGACGTCGCGGAAGACCTCCTTCGCGCGGCGGAGTTCCTCGACGCCAGAAATCATCGGGAACATCACCTGCACCGGTCCGTGCGTCGCGGCGCGAATAAGGGCACGGAGCTGCGGACGGAAGACGTCGGGTCGCTCGAGGCAGAGGCGGACCGCGCGATAGCCCATGAACGGATTGGCCTCGTCAGCGAGGTCACCGAGACGCTTGTCGCCGCCAAGGTCGAGGGTCCGGAAGGTGACCGGCCGGCCCTTGGCGGCCTGCACGACTTCGGCATATTCCTCATATTGGACCTGTTCGTCGGGCCAGCCGTCGAGGCGGAGGTAAAGGTTCTCGGTGCGGTATAGCCCGACGCCCCGCGCGCAGTAGGCCAAGGCGTCCTCCATCTCGGCGGGGTCGCCGATATTAGCCTGCAAGCTAAACGCGGCGCCGTCCGTCGTTAGATCGGGCAAGGCGACCTCGGAAAGTACGCGATCACGGCGGGTGCGGATGGCCTGCTCCTTATCGCGATACCCTTCAATGGTCTCGGTTGTCGGATTGAGGATGATGAGGCCAGATTCTCCGTCGACGAGGATGACATCGCCTTCCTGCACGGCTTCCATCAGCCCCTTCACGCCGACGACCGCAGGGACGTCGAGCGAACGGGCCATGATGGCGGAATGGCTGGTGCGGCCGCCCTCTTCCGTCACAAAGGCGAGCACGCCGCCGTCATGGAGACCGGCGGTATCCGAAGGGGTGAGATCACGTGCGGCGACGACGTGGGCCTGCGCGGCTTGGCCGACACGCTCGGGTTGCGTGCCCAGCAACTGGTCGAGCACGCGTCCGGTCACGTCGCGGATATCCGACGCGCGCTCGCGCAGGAAATCGTCATCCATCTTCTCGAAGATCTCGATGTAACGCTGAGCGACCTCCTGGAAGCAGAACTCGACGTTGAAGCCGCTGCGGCGGACTTCCTTGCTCACATCATCGATCAAGGCGACGTCCTCGAGGACGAGGAGATGCGCGTCGAAGATCGACGCCTCGGATTCGTTGAGCTTGCGCGCGACGTCGTCGCGCAGCTGCGAAATCTGCTCGCGGGTGGCGGCTAAGGCGCCCTCAAGACGACGGATTTCGGCCTCGGCATCGGCAACCTTCTCGCACGAGACGATGGTCATGCCCCGCATCAGCGGGTAGGCGGGACCACGGGCCACTCCAGGAGCGGCGGCGATGCCCTTGAGGCGTACCTCGGGCCTATGGCTTCCGGCCTTCATCCGTGCGTCAATTGACCGTCACAGAACGAAGGAAGCAAGGCAGGATTAGCCTCAGACCTCGAGGGTCGTCGGCTCGTCGGTGGGCATGACCATGTCCGGCATCACGAAGTTGGGCATCGTGATGTCAGGAACCTCGATAGACTGCGAAGGATCGAAGTCCTGAACTGAGTCGGTCAACAGACGCAGAGGCAGCTCGGCCCCACCTAGGACCTGCTCTTCCGCCGGAGCGTCTACATAGGAAAGGAGCCCGGAGTATTCCGCCGGAATGGTAACCTGAAGCTCGACCAAGACCAAGGCGAGCAGGCAGAGATGAGCAAAGGACCGCCCCATGCGCTGACCGAAGGCATGCAACCAGCTCATCACGCCGGCGAGGGAACGTTCTTCGCGACGGCTGAGAAAGCTGAGCTGAGCCTTGTGCAGGCGCACGCGCGACTGGAAACGGGCGCGGAGCTCAGGAGACTGGCCGAGGGCGGCGCGGAGACGGGCAACCTGAGTCTCCGAGGCATTACCCTCAAGGAAGGCGGCGACCAGGGATTCGAACTCGGAGGTGCTCATCCGCGAAACTCGTCTCCCATGAGTTCGCGCAGGGCTTCGCGAGCGCGGTTGATGCGACTCTTCACGGTTCCAATGGAGAGGCCAAGGTCTTCGGCGATCTCTTCATAGGACATGTTGCGGACATTGCGCATCGTAAGAATACGAGCGTGTTCCGGCTTCAATTGTTCCATACACTCGGCAACTTTGTTGACGAATTCGTTATGCTGGGCCTCGTGGCCAGGGCCCTGGGCACCATCCGAAAGGATGTCATGGAGGGTCGCACCAGGATCATCCCCGAGGTCCGCATCGAGGGACATCGACTGGTCACGCTTCCGACGGCGCCAATACCAGTAACGGTTTCGGGCCAAATTCGTGCCGATCTGATGAATCCAGGTCGAGAAAGTCGCCGTACCACGGAATGAAGCCAGTACGCGGTGGGCCCGGATGAAGGTGTCCTGAGTGATTTCCTCGGCGTCCTGACGATTACGGAGCAGGGAGAAGACCTTGGCGAAAATGCGGCCCTGATATTTCAGGACCAATTCGTTGTAGGCCGAGAGATCCCCCTGACGGGCGCGGTCCAATGCAGACTGGTCGGCTTCGGTCTCCATGAGGGGAAGATTAAGAGGGGTTAAGAAAATAGGTCGGAATCGACCCATAATCGTGGTGACATATCTTTACAACTCCCCCTCCCTAATCAACCTATTTCAGACCCCACCTCGGAGCCGATGTTCACTTCCAGCAAGAAAACCCCCACCCTCTCCTGGGTCGACTGCCTCAGCGGAGCCCGGGGTGTCATCGATAGCCTCCCCTCCGCCCTGCCCGGCGACGGCGTAAACCCGTCGCTTTCGTTGGTAAAAAACGGCGAGACCCTCGCCCTTGAACCGTCCGGCCAAGGTTCGGCCTTGGTCAACGGCGCCGCTCTTCGTCAACGCCTCGACATTT
>CAINSX010000191.1 GCA_903853185.1 uncultured Opitutia bacterium | reverse complement strand
TACATCACCTGGTCACCGACGTTGGGGTAGGTGAGCAGCTGGTTGTGGTTGATCTTCACCATGAAGGGGATCTTGTGCGCGTAGCGGCGGGAGACGCTGCTGAGGACACCGAAGGTGGAGCAGACCGCGTTGCAACCGCCTTCGATGGCGAGCTTCACGATGTTCTCGCCGTCGAAGTAGATCGGGTTCTTGGCGAAGGAGGCGCCGGCGGAGTGTTCGATGCCCTGGTCGACCGGGAGGATCGAGACGTAGCCCGTGTTGGCGAGGCGGCCGGAGCCGTAGAGGCGCTGCAGGTTGGCAAGGACGCGGTTATTGCGATCCGAGGCGGAGAAGGCGTGATCGACCCAATCCGCGCGAGGGGAATGGATCTGCTCCTTCTTGATCTTCGGGTTGTTGAACCCGAGGAGGTTTTCGGCTTCGGTGCCGAGGTGCTTTTGGATTTCGCTGTAGTGGCTCATGGTGCTGGGAAGGTGGGTGTCTTTCAGGTGAACAGACCACCCCAAAAGGGCGAGACCCGGTGCGGGCTTCAAGCCATAATTCAAAAACCGCCGTAAAAGCCCCAAGGGACGGCGTGGGGTGTCCGAAAAACGGCGAGAGAAGACTAAATCTGCCAATCCTCGCCGGAGGCCGAAGCGGGCTTAGGGAGGTCGGGGTGCGGGGCCGTCACGATGCGGAGGACCGCCTGGCCGCCGCCGGCCAGCTCGCGGGCGCGGCGGACGGCCTTGGCGAGGGCGAGGTTCGGGTTGGCTTCCTCGAACGGGAAGACGTTCTCCTTGCCGACCGCCTGGTCGAGGCCGGCGTTGACGATGATCCTCATCGTGTCGGCCTTGGCTTCGCAGAGGATCAGGTGGCGGCCGTCGGCCTTCAGCATGTCGGCGAGGTCGCGCAGGAGCAGCACGCCGTTGGCGTCGAGGTAGAGCGCTTCGCGGAACTTCAGCACGAGGACCTTCAGGTTCGGATCGGCCGAGGCGCGGCGCAGGTGTTCGTGGAAGGCCTGGGTTGCGCCGAAGTGCAGGCTGCCTTCGACGTGCAGGATCGAGATGCCCGTCGTGCCTTGGCCCTTCGGGCGTTCCTTGATCTCGCCCGTGTCGGAGAAGTCGTACTCGACGACTTCCGGCGTGGACGTCTGCTTCAGGTAGAACGCGACCGCGACGGAGGTGCCGAGGAAGATCGCGACGTCGAGCGGGGCGAGGAGCGCCGTGGCGAAGGTCGCGAGGAAGACCGTGCGGTCCTGGGCGCCGGATTTCAGGATCAGCTTGATGGCCGAGAAATTCGCTAGCTCGAGTTCGGCGAGGATGACGAGGATCGCGAGCGTCGAGAGTGGTACGGCGGCCACCGCGGGGCGGGCGAGGAAGAGGGCGCCGAGGATGAAGCTGCCGCAGAGGAGCGAGGCCATCGCCGTGCGGGCGCCACTGGCGACGTTGAGGGCGGAGCGGCTGATCGAGCCCGAGGCCGCCATGCCGCCCGTGAAGGCGCAGGCGATGTTCGCCATGCCGAGGCCGTAGACTTCCTGGTGGAGGTCGGACGGACGGCCGGTCTTCAACGCCGAGGCGCGGGCGTTGGCCGTGCCTTCGATGACGATCAGCACCGCGAGCGCGAGGGCTGGGGAGAAGAGCGTGGAGAGCGTGCGGCCAGAGAAGTCAGGCAGGTGCAGCGCGGCGCCGGCTTGAGCGGCTTGGCCGACGTAGGTTACGAGATCGCCGTGGCCGCCTTGGGTCAGGGCAACGTTCTGCGCAAGGATGGCGCCGAACGTCGCGACGGCGACCGCGCCGAGGATTGCTTTTCCTGCGCCGTATTTCGGCCGGAGGATGAAGTAAGCGATGCCCGTGATGATCGTCAGGCCGAGTTCGGGATTGATGAGCGCCCGGCCCATGCGGAGCGCGTGCCAGAGTACTTCGGGGAGCGTCTCGCCGACGTGGTCGCCGGGCATGCCGAGGGCGACGGGGAGCTGGAGCGCGATGACACGCAGGGCGGCGGCGGCGATGTAGGCGGAGATTACCGTGCGCGGGACGAAGTCGGCGAAGCCGCTGAGTCGCAGCCACGAGGCGAGCAGGAGGAATAGCCCCGTCATCAGCACCAAGGTTGGCAGCGCCGAGGCAC
Source organism: uncultured Opitutia bacterium (assembly GCA_903853185.1). Classification (GTDB taxonomy): domain Bacteria; phylum Verrucomicrobiota; class Verrucomicrobiia; order Opitutales; family UBA953; genus UBA953. The sequence continues at coordinate 1,208 of CAINSX010000191.1, read as the reverse complement.
GCAGTTCTGGGTTGGTGGCACCGAGCGTGGCGAAGGAGCCGAGCAGTAAGGCTGCGGTGGCGTTCGTCGGGCCGGCGGAAAGGTTGGCGGAACCGCTGAAGAGCGGGGCCACCGCGGCGGCGACGCCGCACCCGACGAGTCCGCACCAAATCGGGAGGCCAGCCTTCATGGCGAAGGCCATCGACATCGGGAAGGCGAGGAGCGCGACGTTCAGGCCGGCGACGAGGTCCGCCTTGAAGGTCGGACCATCCATCGAGCGGAGCACGCCAGTGAAAGGGAAGAACTTCGGGCGAGGCAGGGCTACGAGCTGGCGGCCGAAGGAACCGACGGCGGAGAAGATACTGAGGAGGCCGCTGCGCACGTCCTGTTTGTTGCGGGTCAGGGGCGGGCGTTCAACCGATTTCGTCGCTCAGTCGAAAGCCTCGGGACAGAGCTGCGAGATGAGCGACTGCTGGAGGAGGCCGAAGCAAGCGTAGCAGGCGAGGGCGTGGCGCTTCTCGGTCGGCAGGGACTCGTCATCGAGCTCGTCGTTGCTCTCCAGTTGGGCGTCGGTGATGTCGGCGAAGACGAGGTCCCGGAGGGCGAGGCGGACGGCGGAGAGGGCGCGGAGGAAGGCGTGGGCTTGGCCTTCGTTCTTGAGGATAATAATGGCCGGTTCGCCCTTGGCGGCGGCGAAGGCGGCCGCGAGCAGGCGGGCTTCCTCGGAGGCTTGGGCGGAAAGCGTGTCCACCCAGAAGCCGGCGATCTCCTCGTCGTTACCGGGCACATTGGCGCGGTTGACCGACACGCGGGCCGCGGCGGGGGCGATGAGGCGGAGTAGGTCGGTAAGGACCGTGCGCGCCTCCTGCGTCATGCTGAGGCGTAGCTCAGCCATCTTTCTCGAGGAGGGAGTTGAGGTGCCACTGCTGCAGTTCCAGTGCGAGCATCTCGGCGCGTTCACGGTCGCCGGTCCAGACGGTGGCTCGTCCTTCCGCGTGGATCGCCTGCATGAGTTTTTTGGCTTCGGGGGCTCCGATGCGCAGCACGCTCATGAAGGCCACGACGACGTAGGCCTGGTAATTAATCGGATCGTTGAGCACGACGACGTTCCACTTAGGCGCCGCCGAGACCAGCGTCTCAGTCTTGATCTCGGGTTTGAGTTTCGGCTTGGCCATCAGGGCTCAGATCTGAACGAGACTGTAGCGTCTCACTCAGTTTCCGCAAGCCGT
>CAINSX010000190.1 GCA_903853185.1 uncultured Opitutia bacterium | reverse complement strand
TTGGCGCCGCGGGCCGAAAAAACCAAAGTCCGACTTCCTTCCGCGGCGGAGGCACGTAAGTTCATCCCATGGACAACGTCACGCACGCCGCCCTGGGCATCGCCGCCGGCATCTGGGCGCACCGCCGAGGCGGCTCGGTCTCCGCCGCCGCCGTCGCCGGCCTCCTCGCCGCCGAAGCGCCAGATCTCGACGTCTTTATCCGCGCCGCCGACGACCCCCTCGTGGCCTTCCGCTGGCACCGCCACTTCACCCACAGCTTCGCCTTCATGCCCGTCTGGGCCCTGCTCAGCGCTTGGCTTACTTCGCTCTTCTTCCGACGTAGCCATAACGTCGGTTGGCGCGAACTATTCCTACCGGCGCTGGCCGGCGTGCTGACGCACCTGCTCTGCGACGGCTGCACGAGCTACGGCACGATGCTGCTCTGGCCGTTCACCGAGACACGCTACGCATGGGATTGCCTGCCGATCGTCGACCTCGTCGCCACCCTACCCTTGCTGGTCCTCGCGATCATGGCCTGGCGCAAACATTCGCAGCGCATCGCGACCTTCGCCCTCCTTTGGTTTGCAGGCTACGCATCGCTCGGGCTGTGGCAGCACGCACGGGCCGAACACAGCCTGCGCGTCTGGCTCGCCCAGCGAAACATCGCACCAGAACGGCTCGCGGTGAAACCAACCATCTCCAACCTGATTGTCTGGCGCGCGGTTTGGCTTAACGACGGGCGCTGGCAGGTCGCTGCGATTCGCAACGTCCCGTTCACCTCCACGCGCCTGCTGCTCGGCGAAAGCCGCGCCGCCTGGTCCGCCGACTCCGCCGGCAATCCGCCCGCCTATTCCGAAGGCGCCCACGTCATCGCCGACTTCTCCCGCTTCACCGGCGGCTGGAATTCCTTCGAAGCACAGCCAGGGGCCATTCTGGTCGGCGATATCCGCTTCGCGATGCTGCCGACCAGCAGCAAGCCGCTCTGGTCCGTCCGCTGCGCGCCTAGCGGCACCCTCGCCGATACGACGCTCGTCATGGACCGCGGCCTGCAGGACGGAGATTGGGGCCGACTCGGAGCCTTGCTCTCGGGCTCCGACCCGCGCTTCATCGACCTCAAATAATATGCGTACGTTTCTCCTCTTCCTCGGTGCCGCCGCCCTCGCCGCCGAACCGACGTTCAAGCTCGTGCTCGAAGATAACTTCGATGGCACGGAGCTGAACGCGAAGACCTGGAATATCGAAACGGGCAAGCGTCGCGAATCCCTCAACTCGCCCAAAGCGATCGACGTGAAGGACGGCGTACTAAAAATCACGACCTGGACCGACGTCGACGGCACGACCTACTGCGGCTTCCTAACCACGCGCAAGAAGTTCGCCCTCACGCAGGGCAAGACCGAGGCGCGCTGCCGCTTTTCCGTCCAGCCGGGCACGCAAATCGCCTTCTGGGCGCAGTCGCCCACCTACGGTAAATCCGGCACCGCCGCGGGCGCGGTGACCGATGGCGTCGAGATCGACATCCTGGAGACGACGGGGCTGAAGAAAGGCAGCTATCA
>CAINSX010000189.1 GCA_903853185.1 uncultured Opitutia bacterium | reverse complement strand
TGAACGTATCCACGCGGCTGGCCGCCCTGATTTCTTCACTTCCGCGATGGAGCAGGCTGGATTGTGCAATACCTGGAGCGACCAATGCCTGGCGCGTATCCCGCGTTCGGGCGCGCTCGTCGTCGTCGCCAATCACCCGCACGGACTCGCCGACGGCTTGGTGGCGATGGATTTCCTGCTGCGGGCTCGCCCGGACGCGCTGGTCGTTGGCAATCGCTGGCTGAGCCAGATCCCAGGCATCCGTCCTTGGTTGATCGAGGTCAATCCGTTCAACCCCAATTCCGCCGATACCAGCAATGTCGCCGGTACTCGGCGCATCTTGGCGCACCTGCGCGCGGGTGGCTGTATCCTGACGTTCCCTTCCGGCGAGGTCTCTAGCCTCCGCCTGAAGTCCCGTCGCGTCGACGATCCGGTCTGGTCACCGCAGGTGGTGCGGATGGCCCGCAAAGTCGGCGCTTCGATTCTTCCTTTGCGGATTGCGGGCCGCAACTCGGGCCTCTTCCAGTCGCTGGGCCTCGTCCACCCTAAGGTTCGCACGATGCTGCTCTTACGCGAGTTCCTCTACCATCGGGGTAAGGTGATCCGGTTACGTACGGCTAATCCGGTGACACCTGCACAACTGGCGGACCATCCGGACGACGAGGAAGCCACGAGTTTTCTTCGATTGCGCTGCGAACTGCTTTCTAGTCGGAGCGAGCGCGAGAAGGCCGCGGCCGCGAAGCCGACCGCCCCGCAGGCTCCCGTCATCGCTCCGGTAAATCCTTTGCTGCTTCGGGCCGAACTGCAAAGTCTCCCGCCCGAAGACCTTCTCCTCACCAGTGGCGACTTCAAGGTCTACCGATTCTTGGGCAAAGATCTGCCGCACACCTTGCGCGAGATCGGACGCCTGCGTGAGACGACCTTCCGTTCCGTGTCCGAGGGCACGGGTCTTGACTGCGACCTTGACGCTTTCGATGCCTGGTATGACCAGATCGTGCTTTGGGACGACAAGGCTTCGGCAATCGTCGGCGGCTATCGCCTAGGGCCGACCGACCGTATCCTGCCGCTCCAAGGCAAGCACGGCCTCTACACCTCGACGCTCTTCGAATTCAAAGGCGACTTTTTCCGCCGCATGGATCCGGCGCTGGAGATGGGCCGTTCATTCATCCGTCAGGAATACCAACGCAAGCCGACGAGCCTGCCGCTGCTTTGGCGCGGCATCGGTCGCTACGTCGTCCGCTTCCCGAAGTATCACCTCCTGTTTGGCCCAGTAAGCATCAATCCGGAGTATGGCCAGGCATCGAAGGAGCTCATCCTGTCCTACCTGAAGAACAACCGTTCTGCTGACGACCTGCTGCCGCTGGTCAGGGCCAAGAATCCGCCGCGATCGATGAGCTTGCACGACGCCGATCTCGACGTCCTCCAACGTTGCGCTTTCGACCTTGAGCACGTGTCGAGCCTCGTCAGTGACTTGGAGCCCGATGCCAAGGCCGTGCCAGTGCTGCTGAAGCATTACCTCAAGCTCAACGGCCGTCTCATCGCGTTTAACGTCGACGAAGGTTTCGGCGGTTGCCTGGACGGACTCATCGTCGTGGATCTTACCCAGACGGACCACAAGCTGCTGGCCGCCTACATGGGTGACGAAGGGGCGCGGCAGTTCCTCGAGTATCACGATTTCGACGGCACGAAGGCCCGGGCATGAAAAAGGGCGGGCCTGGTGGCCCGCCCTGATTGGTCGATGGCTTGTGGCTTAGGCCTTGGCCAGTGCCTGCTCGAGGTCGGCGATGATGTCTTCGATGTCCTCGATACCCACGGAGAGGCGGACGTAATCATCCGTCACGCCAGCGCTGTCGCGCTCCGCGGCGCTGAGCTGGGAGTGTGTCGTGGAGGCCGGGTGGATTGCCAGCGAGCGGGCGTCGCCGATGTTGGCGACGTGGCTGTGGAGTTGGAGGGCGTTGATGAACTTGCTGCCGCCTTCGAAGCCCGACTTGAGACCGAAGCCGACCAGGGCGCCGTAGCCGTTGGTGAGGTACTTCTTCGCGAGATCGTGGTACTTCGAGGACTTCAGGCCCGGGTAGTTGGTCCACTTCACCTTCGGGTGCGCTTCGAGGTACTGGGCGACCTTCATCGCGTTGGCGCAGTGGCGCTCCATGCGGAGGTGAAGGGTCTCAAGGCCCTGCAGGAGGAGGAAGGAATTGAACGGCGAGATGCAGCTGCCGACGTCGCGGAGGAATTGCAGGCGCATCTTCATGATGAAGGCGATGTTGGCGCCGCCGGCCGGAGCGAAAGCCTTGAACGCTTCCCAGTGAGGCAGGCCGTGGTAGGACATGTCGGGCTCGGTGAAGCCGGGGAATTTTCCATTGCCCCAGTCGAAGTTGCCGCCGTCGACGACGATGCCGCCGATCGAGGTTCCGTGGCCGCCGATGTGCTTGGTGGCGGAATGGACGACGATGTTCGCGCCGTGCTCGAACGGACGGTTCAGGTAGGGCGAAAGGGCGGTGTTATCGATGATGAGCGGTACGCCGACTTCCTTGGCGATCTTGGCGACTTCGGCGAAAGGCAGGATGTTGAGGCGGGGGTTACCGAGGCCTTCGCCGTAGAAGGCCTTGGTGTTCGATTTCACGGCCTTACGGAAGTTCTCGGGGTCGTCGCCGTCGACGAACGACACCTGGATGCCGAGCTTAGGCAGGGTGTAGTGGAAGAGATTGTAGGTGCCGCCGTAAAGCTGGGCCACGGAGACGATATGGTCGCCGGCACCGGCGATATTCAGGATGGACGCGGTGATGGCGGCCTGGCCGGAGGAGTGGGCGAGCGCGCCCGAGCCGCCTTCTAGGGCCGCGAGGCGCTGCTCAAGGACGTCCGTCGTCGGGTTCATGATACGGGTGTAGATATTGCCGAGCTCCTTCAGGCCGAAGAGGTTCGCGGCGTGCTCCGTGTCGCGGAACTGGTAGCTCGTGGTCTGATAGATCGGGACAGCGCGCGAACCGGTGGTCGGGTCGGGCTTCTGGCCGGCGTGCAGGGTTTGCGTGCCGAGGCCTGGCTTTTTAGATTCTTTCATAGGGGTGATGTTGGGGTGCTGGTTATCTTAGTTTAAGCCTAGGGAAACAAGACGTAAGCGGTTTTATGACCTAGCCGAAGGGGGGATTTCGAAGCTGGCGCCCAGGGAGGGGCAACAGAGTTCCGACTCGCCCAGTGGGGGCAAGGTTCGCTAACTCTCCGCCTATGCCCGTGTTCCTGCATGACACCATGTCCCGCGAGAAGCGGCCGCTGCTCCCGAAGCCCGGCCGCGAGATCTACGGCATGTATTGTTGCGGTCCTACGGTCTACGGTCCGGCCCACATCGGCAACTTCCGCACGTTCACCGTGCAGGACGTCCTGCGCCGCACCCTCGAGGTGGGCGGCCTGAAGGTGAAGCACGTCCGCAATATCACCGACGTCGACGATAAGACGATCCGCGGCGCGCAGGCAGCCGGCCAGACGCTCGGCGACTTTACCAAGAAGTGGACCGACAAGTTCCACGCCGACTGCAAGGCCCTCGGTCTCCTGGCTCCGCACGTCGAGCCCAGCGCGGTCGTTCACATTCCTCAACAGGTCACGATGATCAAGGCGCTCGTCGACCGTGGCCACGCCTATGTCGCCAAGGATGGCTCGGTCTACTTCAAGGTCTGCTCCTGCCCGGACTACGGTAAGCTGAATCACATCGATTTCTCCAAACTCGAGACCCAGTCCGAGAACTCCGCCGGCGAAGCGAATGATGCCGACGAATACGAACGCGAGTCGGCCTCTGACTTTGCGCTCTGGAAGTCCCGCAAGCCTGAGGATGGCGCCAACTTCTGGCCCTCGCCCTGGGGCGAAGGTCGTCCCGGCTGGCATATCGAGTGCTCGGCCATGTCTCTCGCCCACCTCGGCGCGACCTTCGACCTGCACGGCGGCGGCATCGACCTCTGCTTCCCGCACCACGAAAACGAAATAGCCCAGTCCGAATGCGC
>CAINSX010000188.1 GCA_903853185.1 uncultured Opitutia bacterium | reverse complement strand
GGGTTGCGACTCCCCAAGACCCCCTAAATGACCCAATGTTCCGTCTTTTACTCGGGTCAGGGTGTCACACGGGTGGGACAAGTGAAACACTAGGGGTTGGGTCGGGGTAGGCACGACACCTTGCTTTCCTGCCTCTCAAACTACCCCTACCCCTGCCCCGACCCCTACCCCTAGTTCTCAGAGTTCTCCTGGCTGCTTACCTTCGGGTTCCTTGAGCTGGTCGCCCCAGCCGAGGATGCGGGCCTGGGCACCATGGTGCTCGGCCTTGGTCTTGTCGCCGCGCTCCATCCAGATGCGGGACATGGAAGTGTGGATGTGGATGTCCTTCGGGCGAAGCGCGAGGGCCTGTTCGCCGGCAGCCAGGGCCTCATCGTACTGACCTAACGCAAAGTGCACCTCGGCCTTGGCCAGCCACGCCTCGAAGCAGGCCGGATCGGCGGTCACCGCATCCTGCAGCTTCGTCAACGCCGCCGCTTCGTCGCCCATCGCAAAGTCAAACGCCGCCTCGTCCGCCAAGGCCAGGGCGCGCGCATGAGGCGAAGAATCGGACATGCGGACACCGTGCGTGGAGCCCGCGGCATCGCAAGCGCTCCTTTCACGCTTGGAAAGGGGCCGAGGGGGTCGCAACTTACCCGCATCATGGATTCTCGCTACGGAAAGCTCGCCGACGTGCTCTGCGGTTTCTCAACCCGCCTCAAGAAGGGGGAGTGCGTGCTTATTGACGCCCACGATGTGCCGGAAGACTTCGTCATCGCCCTCATCCGGGCCGCCCGCGAACGCGGCGCCACCCCGATGGTGAACCTCCACAAGGCCCGCGTCGGCCGCGAGATGGTCAAGGGAGGCACCAAGGAACAGTTCAAGCTGGCCGCCGACCACGAGCTCGCCCGCATGAAGAAGATGCAGGCCTACATCGCCGTGCGCGGTTCGGACAATATCTTCGAAGGCAGCGACATCCCGGCGGCCCAGGCCAAGCTCAACGGAGAGCTCATGCGCCCCGTGCTCGATCACCGCGTCAACAAGACCAAGTGGGTCGTCCTCCGCTGGCCGACGTCGTCCATGGCCCAGCAGGCCAAGATGAGCACCGAAGCCTTCGCCGACTTCTACTTCCGCGTCTGCACGCTCGACTACTCACGCATGGTCCCGGGCATGGAAGCCCTCAAGCAGGCGATGATGAAGACCGACGAGGTCCACATCGTCGGCCAAGGCACTGACCTGAAGTTCAACATCAAGGGCATGAACGCCATCCCCTGCGGCGGCGAATACAACATCCCCGACGGCGAGGTCTTCACCGCGCCGATCAAGGACTCCGTCAGCGGCGTGCTGCAGTACAACTGCGCGACCATCTACCAAGGCGTCTCGTTCGAGAACATCCGCCTCGTCTTCCGTAAGGGCAAGATCGTCGAGGCCACTTCGAACAACACCAAGCGCCTGAACGAAATCCTCGATACCGACGGCGGCGCGCGCTTCATCGGCGAATTCGCCATCGCCTTCAATCCGCACATCCTCAACCCGATGCAGGACATCCTGTTCGACGAGAAGATCGCGGGGTCCTTCCACTTCACGCCCGGCAAGTGCTACGAGACCACCGACAACGGCAACCATTCGTCCATCCACTGGGACATGGTCTGCATCCAGCGCCCCGAATACGGCGGTGGTGAGATCCGTTTCGACGGCCAGGTGATCCGCAAAGACGGCCTTTTCCTTCCCAAGCCCCTCCAAAAATTGAATCCCGCATACCTCCTCGGTAAGGCCAAATAATATGGCCCAACCCAAGAAACCCAAGAAGGCCCAGCCCAAGCGCCTCGGATCGCGCCCGCAGGCCCGCACGGCCAAGGCGCTGAAGCGCAAGAATAAGCCGGCTCCGCATGTGCCCTACGCGGCACGTCCCGCCAAGGCTCCGATCGAGGAGCTTCGTCCCGATGAAATCGTCAAGACGCGCATCCCGAGCGAATTCGAACCCGCCCGCGCCGACAAGATCATCGCCATGCTCCTCGACGGCGTCAGCCGCTCGCGCGTGCAGAAGGCCCTCGAACTCGGCCTGGTGAAGGTCAACGGCCAGACGGCCGATTGCCGCACAGTGCTGAACCCGGGCGACGCCATCGAAGTCGCCCTGCCCTCCCCCGGCGAGCCCACCGCCCGTCCGGTCAAGATGACCCTCGAAGTCCTCTTCGAAGACGCGCACATCATCGCCGTCAACAAGCCCGCTGGCCTCCTCACGCACCCCGTCCAGGGTTCCGACGAGGTGTCGATCGTCCACGGCCTGCTCCATTACACCAAGGGTAAGCTTGCCCCGGCCGGCGGCGCACCCCGCCCTGGCGTCGTCCACCGCCTCGACCGCGAAACTTCCGGCGTCATCGTGCTCGCGAAGACCGACAAGGCCTACCATGCGCTCGTCGCGCAGTTCGCCGCCCGCACCGCGAAGAAGGAATACCTCGCGCTCGTCGACAAGGCCCCGCGCCTGCTCTCCGGCGTCATCAACGCCAACATCGACCGCCACCGCACCGTCCGCGTGCGCATGGCCGTGCGTGAAGACGGCCGCGAAGCCATCACCGACTGGCGCGTGGAAGAAAAATACGGCGTCGAAGCCGCGCTCGTCCGCGCCTTCCCGCACACGGGCCGTACCCACCAGATCCGCGTGCACCTGGCACACATCACCCACCCGATTCTGGGCGACCGCACCTATGGTAAGTTCGACGTCCCCAGCTACACCGGCTGGCCGATGCCCCGCGTGATGCTCCACGCCCACAAGCTGACCCTGACGCACCCGCAGACCGGCAAGCCGCTCACGATCACCGTCGAGCCGCCGAAGGACTTCCTGGACCTCAAGGACTGGCTCGCCAAGAAGTTCGGACGCAAGCCGTACCTGATGCCCGCTTAAGCGGGAAGAAGGAGGGCCAGAGCCAGGGCTGGGGCTAGTTTGGGTTCACCCTTACTAACCCCAGCCCTGGCCCTAGCCCTAGCCCTTCTCAGTACCCCTTCTGACCGGGCTTGGGTACCTTGGTCGGGGCTTTCCAGTCGGCGGGCAAGATCTTGGCGGCGGTCAAGGGGTCGCTGTCGCCGTCGGCTTTCATCTCGGCACCGAGTTTGGCGAGCATGGCCTTGAGTCGCTCCGCTTGGGCGGGATCGGCGGATAGGTCCTTGGTCTCGAACGGGTCGGACTGGAGGTCGAAAAGCTGGGTGCGGTCGACGTGCGGATAACGGATGAGCTTCCAGCGTCCGTCATTGAGCGCCTTCTGCAGGGTCTTGTAACCGAACATCAGGAACGGGCGGGCGGGTTTGGACGGATCCTTGAGGACAGCCGTGAACTCGCTGCCTTGGGAATCCTTCGGCGCGGCGACGCCGCACAGCTTGCCCAAGGTCGGCATAACATCGAAGAGGTAGCACATTGCTTCACTGCGTCGGTCTGAGACGATACCAGGGCCAGCGACGATGAGCGGCACGCGCATCGAGTGCTCGTAGAGGTTCTGCTTACCGATGAGGCCGTGCGAACCACGGGCCACGCCAGAGTCGGCGGCGTAGACGATAATAGTATTAGCCGCGAAAGGCGACGCATCCACGGCATCGAGGATACGGCCAACCTGGACATCGAGGAAACTGATGTAGCGATAATACTCCGAAAGCATCTCCTTCACATCGGCCTCCTTGCGCGGCCACTTCAGGAGCTGTTCGTCCCGGACAACCATCTCGCCGTTGTCGAACGGGTGCTGCGGCAGGAAGTTCGGCGGCAGCGGGATCGAGGCGACGTCGTATTTCACCGGGAAGCCATCGGGGACGATGTGCGGGTCGTGCGGACCATCGAAGGCGAGGTAGGAGAAGAAAGGTTTCTTGCCGTCCTGTGACTTCAGGAACGCCAAGGTCTCATCGGTCGCCTCTTCGCACAGGTGCTTCGGGGAGATCTTTGCGGCGGTCAGCTTGCCCGTCGGCAGCATATCGCTGGTCGGGGCTTTCAAGGGATTAGCCATACCGCCCACGAAGAGCGCGCGGGCCTGCTGGAAGGACTTCGAGATCGAAGGCGGGCCGTTGTGCCACTTGCCAGCGGCGAAGGTCGCATAGCCCGCTTCGCCAAAGGCGTGCGGCCAGGTCTCGTGCTTCAGCAGCTTCTCGTCGATCTGCGCCAACGAGCGGCCTGAGAGCAGCATCGCGCGAGAAGGCACGCAGGTGGCGCCGCCATTGCCGCCCTGCATATAGGCGCGGGTGAAAGCGACCCCGCGCTTCACGAGTCGATCGAGGTTCGGGGTCTTGATGACCGGATTACCCAGAGCCGCGATGGTGTCAGCGCGCTGATCGTCAGCGAAGATGAAGACGACATTCGTCGCCGGCGCGGCGGCGAGGGAGACGGTCACGGCTAAAAGCGCGGACAAGAGACGGGGTAAGCTCATGGCCCCATCCAACCGTAACCACTACAGAAGGCAATCCGCGTTCAGGCGTTGAAACCGTGATGCCCGTCCTGCTTACGGTGCTCAGGGGCGTCCGGCTCGACATGCACCAGCACAGAGATCACTTCCGGATGCGAACGCAGGATGTCGGATTTGATCCGACCCGCGATGGCATGCCCTTCGGCGACGGTGGCGCCTTCGGCGACCTGCAGATGGAAATCGACCTCGAAGCGGTCGCCCAGACGACGCGCGCGGAAAGCATGGAAACCCTTTGCCCCTGGGGCGGCCAAGATGTGCTCGCTCAGGTCGTGCAACACGTGGGCGGCTGGAGCGGTATCGAGGAGGTCTTCGCAGGCACCCTTGAAGAGTTTGATACCTTCGGAACCCAGCCAGCCGGCGAGCACGAGACCGACGACCTTATCGAGAGCCTTCCACTCGGGATGGACGTTAGCGATGACGACCGCGACCAACGCGAGGAGCGAGGCGATGGCGTCGGCACGATGGTCGGTGGCGTTAGCCATTAGCAGGCGCGAACCGAGGCGCTCGGCCTGACGTCGGGCATACTGGTAGAAACCTTCCTTGATGAGTAAGGCGGCGCCGGCGACCCAGGCGGCGGCGAGGCCGGGTTGAGCGACATCGGCGCCACTGACGAGGGCGGACAGCGACTGCCAAGCGAGGCCGAGGCAGAAGAGGAGCACTAGCGACGAGATGAGCATCGTCGCCAAGGTCGAGAAACGGTGGTGACCGTAAGGATGATCGTCGTCCTTAGGCAGGTGCGCGAACTTCAGCCCGATGATCGCCGCGATGTCGCCAGCGATATCGACCAGCGAGTGGATGCCATCGGCGACGAGCGCCTGTGACTGGGCGACGGTACCGACACTAAGCTTAGCACCCGCCATGATGACATTGACCGTCAAGCTGAGCGCCACGGTCAGACCACCCTCGCGCTGCAGCGTCGTGCTCATTTGGGTGAATTAGCCCTAATCAGGTCCGCTTCGGCCTGCCAGTCGATTCGGACCAAGCGGGCTTCGGCCACGGCGGGATGGCCGTTTAATTCATGAACGAGGGCCTCGAGCTTACCCCATGGGGCACCGCCCGGCAGCTTACGCCAGGCGTCGAGACGGATGAGCGATTCCTCATGGCCCGGCCAAGCGGCGGCGACGTCGCCGGACTGTAGCGTGACCTCAGCAGCCTGATGGCCAGGCTTCAGCTTGATCGCGATGCGATCGGCAAAGGTGAACTCATAGGACGCCACCGGACCCGGTTCAGCCAAGGCGACGCCAGCAACGTAAGACTCCTTGATCAGGATATGCTCCTCCGGGAGCTCCTTGCCTTCGGGAGAGTAACGGCGGGTGCCGCCAGTGACCAGCGTGCGGACCTTGGCTCCACCCTGCTGCTCGGCCACCTGCTCGAAGAGGACATATTTTCCGTAGAAGCCCTTCTGCATGACCGCGAAATCGTACATCATCGGAGCCAT
>CAINSX010000187.1 GCA_903853185.1 uncultured Opitutia bacterium | reverse complement strand
TCCCAGTAGTTGATGTAGGCCTGATTGAGCACGCCGAGACCGCCCGGAGTCGGGTAGTCGCCGGTGAAGTACCAATCACCACGGCTCTTCGGACACGCCTTGTGCAACGACTCAATCTTCTGGAAGACTAGGATCAGTTCGCCCTTCCAGGAGCTCTTCGAAGGGTAGACGAGCTCGGCCGCCTTGGCGGCGATCTCGATTTCCGTGAAGGCAGCGTAGATCCGCTTCACGTGGTTTTGCATCTCCTTCGTCGGTTTCTTCGACTGCGCGACGCAATCTTCATAGACCTCGCGGAGCAGGTCCGTCTTGCCGCGTTCTTTGCAGAGTGCGACGGTGGCCTGGAAGGCGAGGAACTTACCCATTTCCGACATATCGATGCCGTAGCAGTCCGGGTAGCGGATCTGCGGGGCCGTCGAGGCGATGACGATACGCTTCGGATTCGGGCGAGCGAGAATACGCAGGATGGACTGGCGGAGCGTCGTCCCGCGGACGATCGAGTCGTCGACGCAGACAAGCGTGTCGCCGTCGCGCACGGTGCCGTAGGAGATGTCGTAGACGTGCGAAGCCATCTGCATACGGTTCTTCTCCTGGGAGATGAACGTGCGTAGCTTGACGTCCTTGTGGGCGACCTTCTCGCCGCGCGGCCAGCCGCCGAGCACGAGCTTGTCGATCAGGGCTTCGTCGAGCTTGCCGGCGCGCTGGGCGTCGATGAGCTTCTGGCGGACCTGCGAACGGCGGCGCTTTCGGAGCTCTTCCATCAGGCCATACCAAGCGATTTCTGCCGTGTTCGGGATGTAGGAGAAGACCGCGTTATCGTGGTCGTCGCGGATCTGCGCGATGACGTCGTCCGCGAGGGCGGCGCCGAGGGCCTTGCGTTCGGCGTAGATTTCGGGGTCGTTGCCGCGCGAGAAATAGATGCGCTCGAAGGAGCAGGAGCGGAGCTCGCCAGGGGTGTGGAAGGACTCGATCGAATGACGGCCGTCGGCCTTCATAATCAGCGCCGAGCCTGGAGGCAGTTCGTGCACGTCTTCCTGGTTCACGCCGACGATGGTCATCAGCGCGACACGCTCGGAGGCCACTGCGATGAGGTCTTCGGTACGGGCGTACCAGCAGGGCCGGATGCCGTTCGGGTCGCGGATGACGAAGCTGTCGCCGTTGCCGATGAGTCCGGCGATGGCGTAACCGCCGTCCCAGTTCCTGGCGGCCTTGCGGAGGACATTACCGATGTCCATGTGCTTCGAAATCTCTGACTGCACCGCGGCGCCTTCGAGTCCTTGGTCCTTGAAGGCCTTGAAGAGACGGTCGTGTTCTTCGTCGAGCCAGAAGCCGATCTCCTCGAGTATCGACTGGGTGTCGGTCGAGTAGATGACGTGCGCGCCGCGCTCCGTGAGCGAAGAGTTGAGCTCGCTGGTGTTCGTCAGGTTGAAGTTGCCGGCGACGAGCAGGTTGCGGGTCGGCCAGATGGACTTGCGGGCGTAAGGGTGGCAGGAGACCGAGTCAAAGTTGCCCGAGGTCCCGTAGCGCAGATGGCCGAGGAGGAGTTCGCCGCCGAAGTCGAAATGTCGCTTAACTGTTTCCGGGAATTCGGGAACGATGACCCCTTCGCGCATCTTGTCGGAGTAGGTCTTGATCTGGCGAGTGAAGATCTGAGTCAGGCCCTGGGCGCCGATCTCGCGGTCGCGGAAGAGGAAGGCCTCGCCGTTCTCGGCGCCAATCTTGACGCAGCCGATGCCCGCGCCGTCCTGGCCACGGTTGTGCTGCTTCTCCATCAGGAGGAAGAGCTGGTTGAAGCCGTGGAGCGGGGTGCCGTACTTCTCCTGATACCACTTCAGGTCCTTGGTCAGCCGGACAAGGGCAATGCCGCATTCGTGCCTTAAAGAGTCGCTCATCGCAGGCCTCGGAGTTTGCCCACTCGGCGCGCGTCCTGTCCAGCGCTTACTATTAAGAGCGCAGGACCCGGTCGAGCCGGGCGAGGCTTTCGCCAAT
>CAINSX010000186.1 GCA_903853185.1 uncultured Opitutia bacterium | reverse complement strand
GCGTTGAGGGCTGAATGGAGGACTGAATGGAAGAGGCGATGGCTGCATTGATGACAGAGGGCTGAATCGAGGGCAGAATGGATTAGCCCGCCACCTGCCACCCTTGGCTGTCACCCACCACCTGCAGCGATTCATCCACTCAAAGGGGAACCGGAGACCGGAATTAATGCTTCGGGCATGATTCATTCTCAGGTCCCAGGTCTCGGTCCTCAGGTATCAGGTTCAGGTGTTCAGCACCAGGTACAGGTTCAGGACCCGCACCCGGACCCGCACCTGAAGGCCCGTACCCGATACCCGACTGCTGAGACCAGAGCCCCGAAATTATTCCCCAGCCAATCATCCGGTTCCCCTATGGTGCCCCCTTTGAGTGCTGTATCCCTTGTCAACTCGTCAACTTGCCAGCGTGCCAGCTAGTCTGCCTCGTTCTGATCAACCAAGCCTCTGAGCCTCTGTGCCTCTAGTTTGTATCCCTTGCCAACCGGCCCACTGATCAGCCGGTCAACTCGTTTACCTGCGGCCTCCGGCCGCGCTTGCTTCGCAGCCGTTCACCATGCCAGCAGTTCCCCCAGCTAGGCTAAGCCCTAGCTCAGAATCTCCTTAATCACCTTACTGGGTTCGACGCCGGTGAGTTTGGCGTCGAGGCCCTGGAACTTGATCGTGAAGGCGTCGTGCTTGATGCCGAGCTGGTGCAGCATGGTGGCGTGCAGGTCGTGGACGGTGCAGACTTTGTCCATCGCGGCGTAGCCGAGTTCGTCGGTGGCGCCATGGGTCAGGCCGCCTTTGACGCCGGCGCCGGCGAGCCACATGGACATCGCTTTGTTATGGTGGTCACGGCCGACGGGTCCTTTGTCGCCCTGCTTCATCGGCGTGCGGCCGAATTCGCCGCTCCAAACGATAAGCGTGTCTTCGAACATCCCACGTTGCTTGAGGTCGGTGATGAGCGCCATACAGGCACGGTCGACTTCCTTGGCGCGGAGGGGGAGCTCTTCCTTGAGAAGGCTGTGGTGATCCCAATCGCGATGGTAGAGCTGGATGAAGCGGCTCCCGCGTTCAGCGAGACGGCGCGCCAGGATGCAGTTGGAAGCGAACGAGCCGTCGCCGGGCTGGCAGCCGTAGAGCTCAAGGGTCTTGGCGGATTCGCCGGTGACATCCATGAGGCCGGGCACGCTGGCCTGCATCCGGAATGCCATCTCATATTGCGCAATGCGTGTGGCGACCTCGGTGTCGCTGACTTCGCCGGCACGGACTTGGTTGAGGCTGTTGATCGCCTCGACGTCGCCCTGCTGCGAGGCGCGTGAAATGCCAGGCGGATTGTTGAGGTAGAGGACTGGGTCGCCCTTGGAGCGGAGTTGCACGCCTTGGTGCTTGGAGGGGAGGAAGCCGCTACTCCATTGGCGGGCAGCGATAGGCTGGGGCGAGCGGCCCTTGCCGGTGGAGACCAGCACGACGAAGCCCGGGAGGTCTTCGGCTTCGGAACCCAGCCCGTAAGTGACCCAGGATCCCATGCTCGGACGGCCGGCGATCTGCGAGCCGGTGTTCATGAACATGTGGGCCGGATCATGGTTGATGGCATCCGTGGTCATCGAGCGGATGACGCAGATGTCGTCGGCGACCGAGCCGAGGTGCGGCAGGAGCTCCGACAGTTCGGTGCCGTTTTTGCCGTGCTTCGAGAATTTGAACTGCGGCCCCTGGCAGATGAGCTTCTGGCCTTGGAGCTGCGCGAGTTGCTGGCCGGCGGTGAAGCTTTCGGGCATGCCCTTACCGTCCATCTCGGCGAGCTTCGGTTTGTGGTCGAAGAGTTCGAGCTGGGAAGGACCACCGGCCATGGTCAGCCAGATGACGCGTTTGGCTTTCTGGGGCAGGGGGAGCTTAGAGAGCACGCCGGGAGCCGCTTCCAGCCCGGTGCGGCCGAGGAGCGAGGCCAGCGCGACGGCACCGAGGCCGCGGCTGGTGTTGCCGATGAAGGAACGGCGGTGGATGTGGCGGAGGTCGGGCAACATCAGGCGATGATCTCTTTGATGGGTTTGCTGGGTTCGACGCCGGTGAGCTTGGCATCGAGGCCCTGGAACTTGATCGAGAAGGCTTCGTGGTTGATGCCGAGCTGGTGCAGCATGGTGGCGTGCAGGTCGTGCACGGTGGTCACCTTGTCGACGGCGGCGTAGCCGAGTTCGTCGGTCTGGCCGTGGACGATGCCACCCTTGATGCCGGCCCCGGCCATCCAGACGGTCATGGCCTTGCTGTGGTGATCGCGGCCGCTGCCGCCTTGCGACATCGGGGTGCGGCCGAATTCGCCAGCCCACACGATGAGGGTGTCGTCGAGCATGCCGCGCTGCTTGAGGTCGGTGATGAGCGCCATGCAGGCACGGTCGATCTCAGCGGCCTTGAGCGCGATGCCATCCTTGATACCGCCATGGTGATCCCAGTCCTTATGGTAGAGCTGGATGAAGCGCACACCGCGTTCGGCGAGGCGCCGGGCGAGCAGGCAGTTGGCTGCGAAAGAGCCGTCACCGGGCACGCAACCGTAGAGCGCGAGGGTCTTGGGGTCTTCGGCCGAGACGTCCATGAGTTTGGGCACGCTGGCCTGCATCTTGAACGCCATCTCATATTGGGCGATACGTGTGGCGACCTCAGGATCGGCGACGACCTTGTCGCGATGGAGATTAAGGGCTGCGATGGCGTCGACGTCACCACCTTGGGTATCGCGCGAGACGCCGGGCGGATTGGTGAGGTACATCACGGGGTCTCCCTTGGAGCGTAACTGCACGCCTTGATGCTTGGAGGGAAGGAAGCCGCTGCTCCATTGGCGCGCAGCGATGGGCTGGTTCTGGCCGCCCTTGCCGAGCGAGGTCAGGACGACGAAGCCCGGCAGGTCCTCGGATTCGACGCCGAGGCCGTAGGTCACCCACGAGCCCATGCTCGGACGGCCGGCGATTTGTGAGCCGGTGTTCATGAACATGTGGGCCGGATCGTGGTTGATTGCGTCCGTGGTCATCGAGCGGATGAGGCAGACATCATCGATGACGGAGCCGATCTGCGGGAAGAGTTCGCAGATCTCAGTCTGGTTGCGGCCGAACTTGGCAAACTTATGCTGCGGGCCGAAGCACGTGAGCTTCTGGCCTTGGAGCTGGGCGAGCTGTTGGCCCTTCGTGAAACTCTCGGGCATGGGCTGGCCATGCATCTCGGCGAGCTTGGGCTTGGGGTCGAAGGTCTCGAGATGCGAAGGGCCACCGGCCATGCTCAGCCAGATGACGCGCTTAGCTTTCTGGGGGAGCGGCAGTCTCGAGAGCACTCCGGGTGCGGCCATGGCGGCCGGGCCGAGCAAGGAAGCGAGTGCGACGCCGCCGACGCCTTGGGCGGTTTTGCCGAGGAAGGCGCGGCGCGTGAGCGCGGCTCGTAGTTCGGGCGGCAACATCAGTCGCGGGTCAGGGTTTCGTGCAGATTCAGGACGACGCGGGTGACGTGCGTCCAGGCGGCGAGTTCGGAGGGGTCGGCCTGTGCGGGCGGAGGCGTGAGGCCGACCTTCAAGAGCTCCTTGGCGGCGGCAGGGTCGGCCTTGTACGCGGCACGGCGTTCGGAGAGCACCTTGCGGAGCGTCCCGAGTTCCTTGGTATCGGGATCGCGCTGCAGGGCACGGCGCCAAGCCCAGGTGAGGCGATGGTCGTCGTCGCCCTTCTCGGCGAGAGTGCGGACCGCAAAAGCACGGGAGGCTTCGACGTAGGTCGGGTCGTTGAGCATCACGAGCGCCTGCTGCGGGATGTTCGAGCGGGTGCGGTCGGTGCAGGATTCCTCACGGCTGGGAGCGTCGAAGGCGAGCATGCTCGGATGCAGGAAGCTGCGCTGCCACCAGACGTAGAGACCGCGGCGATACTGCGACTCATCCTTATCAGCCATGTATTCGCGCACGGGGAAGTTGAGGTTCTCCCAGTAGCGGTCCGGTTGATAAGGCTTCACGCTGGGTCCGCCGATCTTGGGGGTGAGTAGGCCCGCGATGGCGAGGGCGTTGTCGCGCACGAGTTCCGCATCGAGGCGATAAGGGCTCTGGCGGGCGAGTTCGCGATTGTAGGGATCGGCGGCGGTCTGCGCAGGCGTCGCCACGGAGCTACGACGATAGGCTTCGCTGGTCACGATGAGGCGCACCATGTGCTTCATATCCCACTTGGCGTCCACGAACTCGACGGCCAGCCAATCGAGCAACGCCTGGTTGGGCGGGAGTTCACCTTGGGCGCCGAGGTCTCCAGGGTTCTTGCTCAGCGCGGTGCCGAAGAACTGGGCCCAAAGGCGGTTCATGACGACGCGGGCGGTGAGCGGGTTCTCGCGGGCGACGAGCCACTTGGCGAGGTCGAGACGGTCCGGCACGCGGCCTTCGAATTTGGGCTGAGGCAGGTAGTGGGGCAGGGCGGCCTTCACGATTTCGCCGGACTCATCCATCCAATTGCCGCGGGGCAGGATGCGGACGGTGCGGACGACGGCGGCTTTGGTGGTGACGAGCGACTTCGGGATGGCGGCGCGGAAGGCGTCATGGGTCTTCTGAGTCTGGGCAAGCGCCTCGCGCTCAGCCTTGAGGGCTTCGGGGTGCAGGGAGAGGTAGTAGTCGCGAACGATGTTCTTCTCGGCGGCGGAACGCTTGGCCGCTGGCTTCTTCAGGATCGGCGTCGCTTGGGCGGCGAGCTTGGCGTCAGGCGCGCTGAGCTTGGCTTTCGACTTCGTCTTCTTGGCTGCCTGCGCGGGCTTACCTGCTTCGGTGAGTTCCTGTTCCCAGGCGGCGATGGCTTCAGCGAGGGAAGGTGTGGCGACATCCAAGGCTTTCTTTGCCTTAGCGACTTCGGTCGCGAGTTCGGCGAGACGCTTCTCCTGTTCCGGCGTCGAGATCAGCATGCCTTCTTCGCGGCGACCGATATCGGGTTCGTTGATGTCGGCGAAGAACGCTCCGAGGGTAAAGAAGTCGCGCTGGGTGAACGGGTCGAACTTGTGGTCATGGCACTGGGCGCAGCCAGTGGTCTGTCCGAGCCAAGCGGCGCCGACCGCGCGGACACGGTCGTTCAACATGCGCTGCTGGTAGTCCTTGGCCTGGGCGCCGCCTTCTTCAGTGGTCAGGAGCAGGCGATTGAAGCCGGAGCCGATCTTGGCCTCCTGGTCGGAGTCAGGCAACAGGTCGCCGGCGACCTGCTCGAGGGTGAAGCGATCGAAGGGCTTGTTCTGGTTGAAGCTGCGGATGACGTAGTCGCGGTAGGGCCACACATTGCGCGGGGTGTCGCTATGGTAGCCGATCGTGTCGGCGAAGCGGACGACATCGAGCCAGCCGGTGGCCATACGTTCGCCGTAATGCGGTGAAGCCAGTAGGCGGTCGACGAGCTGGGCGTAGGCGTCGGGCGACGTGTCCTTCACGAAGGCGTCGACTTCCTCAGGCGTGGGCGGCAGGCCCAGCAGGTCGGAATGGAGACGACGGGCGAGGGTGCGACGATCCGCTTCGGCGGAGGGCGCGACGCCCTTGGTCTTGAGTCGGGCGGCGATGAGCGAATCGATTGCTTTCTCCGTCGATGGGACGGCGGCTTTGCTCGGGGCTTCGTACGACCAATGGTTCTGGTATTTCGCGCCTTCGGCGACCCAGCGCTTGAGGAGTTCCTTCTGTTCCGGCGACAGCTTCTTATGCGAATCGGGCGGCGGCATCATCTCATCCGGATCGGTGAGGGAGAGTCGCTTTACGAGTTCGCTGGCGTCGGCCTTGCCCGGCACGAAGGCTTCCTTCTTCAGCGCATCCTCGCGGATATCCAAGCGGAGCTTGGCCTTGCGATGGCTCGCATCGTTGCCGTGGCAATAGAAGCAGTTGTCGGAAAGGATCGGACGGATGTCGCGGTTGAATTCGACCGGGTCGGCGGCGGACGCCGACGAGGCGGCCAGACATAGGGTGGCGAGGGCGATGCGGACGCTCATGGGGTTACCCGAGGACTAGAGGGCCGGATGACAGGAGGCAAGGAGGGGAAGGGGGGTATTGAAGAATGGAGGACTGAATGGAGGACTGCGTTGAGGGCTGAATGGAGGACTGAATGGAAGAGGCGATGGCTGCATTGATGACAGAGGGCTGAATCGAGGGCAGAATAGATTAGCCCGCCACCCGGGGCCGCCACCCGCCACCCGAAACGACGCATCGACTCAAAGGGAAACCGGAAACCGGGAATAATGCTGCGGTCATATGCCCCCAGCCACTCATCCGGTTTCCCTATGGTGCCCCCTATGAGTGCTGATCCCCTTGCCCCCATGTCACCGTGCCAGCATGCCCCCTCGCGGCTTAGCCGCGTTCCCACGTGCCCCCTTGCGTCCTGCAGCCGCGCTTACTTCTTCTGGAAGAAGCCG
>CAINSX010000185.1 GCA_903853185.1 uncultured Opitutia bacterium | reverse complement strand
GCATCGGTATGGCCTGGGGTACCGACGGACGTGGTTACTTCGCCGACTGGATGGGCGGCTATCCGCTGGATGGTAAGGGCGCCATCTGGCGCTTCGACGTGGCACCTAATATCGACAAATCCTCCGAGCAGATTCTCTCCAAGCCCTTCTCCGTCGCCGTACCAAAGGACGAACTTCTCGTCCTTCTTGGCCATCGCGACCAACGGGTCCGCGTCAACGCTTCGATCCGACTGCATCGCCTCGGCGCGTGGCAAGAGATGCTCGAGCTAGCGAAGAAGCCGGAAACTATCCGCTTCGCCCGCATCCATGCGATTTGGGGTTACGGCATGGGATTGCGCCATGGCAAGATTCCTGACGCCGCCGCTGCCCTCACCCTCCTGGACGACGAAGATAGCGAGATCCGCGTCCAAGCGCTCAAGGTATTGAGCGAGGCCAAGCCAACCGACATCCTGATCTCCAAGGCGGCCGGACAGCTCTCGCATAAAGACCTACGCGTTCGCACCCAAGCTGGCCTCACCCTGGGTAAACTCGGCGGCAAAGTGCCGTTCGCCTCATTCTTTCAGGATGCCGAGACTGAACTACGCCTACCTTGGCTTCGTCACGGTCTCGTCTCCGGACTGGCAGGAACGCAGAGCTCCGAAGCCCTTCTCGCCAAGGCCCAAGCAACCAATGACGCCCAGGCCGTCTTCGCCACGCTCGCGCTCGCCCGCCAGAAATCCCCCTTGCTCGGTAAACTCCTACAGCATGCCAACCCAAACGTTGTCACCGAAGCCGCTCGCGCGATTCACGACGACGAAGGCATCCCTGCCGCCGCCGGTGCCCTGGCCGAATCCTTCGGAAAGGTTGACCTGCCGTTCCATGCGGCCCGACGCGCCTTGAACGCCAATCTGCGTCAGGGAGACGAGCCTACGCTCTCCCGACTCCTGACGTGGACGCTGAAGCAGCCTGAAGGCACCTCCCTTCGCAGCGATGCCTTGAAGGCCATGCTGGCCTTCGACCAGCCTCCGGTCCTCGACCTCGTCGACGGTACCGCCAAGAAATATATCCCCCGCGACAAGGCCACGATCGCCCGCGTCCTGCGGACCCGTCAGGCGGATCTCCTGACAATCCAGAAACCCGACGAACGCGCCGCGGTGCTCGAACTAATGGTGAAGTATGAATTGGACCTTCCCTTCCCGATCCTACTCGCGCTGGCGGAAGACCTTAAGGCGGCCCCCAGCGTTCGCCTGCAGACCTTACGCCTGCTTGGCCGTAAGACCGACGAGCCTCAGGCCGTCGTCCGTACTCTCCGCTCCGCGGCCGGCGAAGGTAACCCTTCTGAAGTCCGCATCGAAGCGGTCGGCCAGCTTTTCATCCGCGATGCCAGCGTCGCCATGGAGATCGCCCGACTCATCATCGACTCCAAGTCGGCTAAAATCCCTGAGAAGCAGGCCGTTGTCGCCGCGCTCCGCGGACGCACCGACGGTGGCTCGCTCAAGCTGCTCCAGGAACTTGTCGACCGTCTTGCGAGCCGAAAACTCGACGCCGGCCTCAAACTCGACGTCTTCGACCTAGCCAAGGAGTCCGGCGACGCCGGCGTCGCCGGCGCGCTGAAGAAGTACCTTAACCCGGGAACGAAGGCCGGCCTCAAGATGGCCTCGCCGGAAATTCCTTATGAACTGCTGACTGACGGGGGCGATGCGGGCCGCGGTAAGGCCCTCATCAATGGCCATCTCGGCGCGAATTGCATCGCGTGCCATCGCGTCGACTCCGATGAGGGCAGCGAGGTCGGCCCCATTCTTCGGCAGGTCGGCGGCCAACGCACCAAAGACGAGATCGCAGAGTCGCTGGTCGAGCCGTCCGCCAAGATCGTGCAAGGCTTCGGGATCGAGACCATCATCCTCAAGGATGGAACGACGATTGTGGGTAGTGTTACCAAAGAGAGCGCCAAGACCCTTGATTTCAAACTCGCTGACGGGAAGAGCCGAAAGATCACCGTAGCTGCCATCGACAAGCGTACCCCTCCGGTCTCCGTGATGCCACCCATGCTGGGCATCCTGACCCCAGAGGAAATCCGCGACGTCGTAGCCTATCTGTCCGGATTGAAGCCGAAGGCGGCAAAGTCTACTAAAACGAAGAAATAGGCTCTGAGGGGTTGAGTCCAACGGTGGTTGGCCTGAAATAGTCCTATGCTGCTTCGCCTCATGCTGCTGACCCCGCTGCTGGCTTTCGCCCAATCTTCCCCTGTCGCGGATTGGCAGAAGCAGTATGACGCCTGGTATTGGCCGGCCCAGATGTCCCGGCCGGAGAACGTCCGCTGGTCTGATTCGGGTCGTCTGATGGTCTACTCTTGGAAAGAGAATGGGGGTCTAACCTGGAAACTAGTCGATTGCGTGACGGGCCAGATACGTATGGCGTTCGAACCAGAGAAAGTGGCGGCAGCCTTGACCGAACTCACCAAAAACAAGGTGACAGCAAAGAAGTGGCCCTTCAGCCGAGTCATTGCACTGGACGACGGACGCGTGCGTCTCGAATCCGACACCGAAGCCTGGGTCGTCGAAGCCAATCAAAGACTTACCCCATCGCAACCGGGCAAGAAGACCGACGCCGCGACGCCTGAGAAAACCAGCAAGGGTCCCGGTGAATCTAAGCGCGTTTCGGCGTCGAAGGTTCGCCCCGAATCTCCGTCCGGCGAACACAAGGTGGAACTCCGCGGCGGTAACGTCGTCCTGATCGACCTCAAGAAAGCTAACGCCGAGACTCGGCTCACCCAAGACGGCATCGAGGGCAAGGACGGCTGGGTCGGCCCGGTCAGCTGGTCGCCTGATGGTAGGCATTTCGCCCTCTGGCGCGAACGCACGGTGCCGGTTCGCCAATACCTCGTCACGGATTCCGTGAAGCAGACCAAGAAGCCGATGTCCTACGACAAGCCAGGAGACGATCGCACGGAACGCATTCCATGGGTCTTCTCGGTCGATGGAAAATCTTCCGGCCGCCCATCGACGGACGTACTCCCGCTGTCACATACGACCGACCGTCTCGACTGGTCTTCCGACTCCAAACGCCTGCTATCCGAATTCATCAAGCGGGGCTTCACTGGACACGGTATCATCGAGTATGACATCGATCGCCGTTCATGGCGCCGTCTGCTCACCGAAGAAGACCCCAAGTTTGTCCACTCCTACGCGACCCGCTATCGCTACGACCTCAACGAAGGTCGGACCCTCTGGCTTTCGGAACGCAGCGGCTGGCTTCACCTCTACTCCGTCGACCTGAAATCAGGAAAGACCTTGGAAGCTGTCACCGCAGGAGCCTGGGTAATGAAGGAAGTCATCAAGGTGGACGATAAGGCCGGCGCCGTCACCTTCATCGCCTTGGGCCGTATCGCCGGAGAAAATCCTTATCACCAGCATTTTTGCAAAGCTGGCCCCGGTCGCAGCTTCGTCGACCTGACCCCTTCCGATGGTCATCACGAAGCGACATTCTCTCCCGACCGACGCACGCTGATTGACGCTGCCTCTCGCGTCGACCAGGCGCCCATCTACGTGCTCCGCAGCGGCCTCGACGGCCGCGCCATCGCCACCTTGGGGTCAGGCGACCTTGCGCCGCTCAAGAAGGCTGGCTGGACGCCCGCCATACCCTTCGTTGCCAAGGACCGAGACGGTAAGACCGACATCTGGGGCGTCGTGACACGCCCGTACCCCTTCGAGCCTAAGAAGAAGTATCCCGTCATCGAGAATATCTACGCCGGCCCTCACAGCTCCTTCGCACCCCATTCCTTCAACTGGTGGAACCGAAACCACCGCGAGCTATCGATGCTCGGGTTTTACGTCGTCCAGATGGACGGACGCGGTACCAGTAACCGAGGGAAAGAATTCCATCAGGTCAGCTGGCGCAACCTCAAGGATGGCGGCTTCCCTGACCGCATCGCCTGGATGAAGGCCCTCGCCAAGACTGAGCCCAATATGGACCTCTCGCGCGTCGGCATCTACGGCGGTTCCGCTGGAGGGCAGAATACGGCGCATGCCATGCTACTGCACGGCGACTTCTACAAGGCCGGCGCCGCCGACTGCGGCTGTTACGATAATCGGATCGATAAGCTCTGGTGGAACGAACAGTGGCTGGGCTACCCCATCGGCCCTTGGTACGAAGAGAACTCCTGTGCCCATTACGCTGCTAACCTGAAGGGGCGCCTCTTTCTTTCCGTCGGGGAATCCGACACCAACGTCGACGTGAAGTGCAGCTATGACTTCCGCGACGCTTTGATCGCCGCCGGCAAGAAGGACCAGTTCGAGTTCCACGTCGTCCCTGGCGCCAATCATGGGGCCGGCGAATCCAACGACATGCGTGAGAAGCGCGCCCGCTTCTTCGAATCCGCCCTCGGCAAGCCCCTCCCCCTCTGAATATGACCACCTCTGCTCCCGGCCTGATCGAACTCCGGCTTAATAATGTCGGTCAGCTGTTCAATACCATGGACCCCTCGCCCTTCCATGAGCGTGATCTGGACCATGATGCCGAAGAGTTCATCCTGAGCTGGGCGCGTGAGCACGAACGGGATTCGGACCTCCGCATCCGGATTGTGCTTCGCCAGTCGGAAGACGCCGAAGCGGCCAAGCTGGTCAAAGAGTCGATCCAGCATTATTTCGAATACCGCTCCCGCATCTCCCGCCGCGACCTCGGCGATCTCTTCCGCGAAGGCCGGACCGCGTTGCTCATCGGCCTGCTCTTCTTGGCGGCCACCCTAGTCCTGCGCGACCTGATCGCCACGGGCCATCGCCTATCCGACTTCATCCGCGAAGGCCTGACCATCTGCGGGTGGGTCGGCCTCTGGAAGCCTATCGACATCCACCTCTACCGCTGGTGGCCGCTGCAGGCCCACGGGAGGCTCTTATTGAGACTTTCCCGTT
>CAINSX010000184.1 GCA_903853185.1 uncultured Opitutia bacterium | reverse complement strand
TCGCGGCTCATCGTAATCGAGCTGACCCCGGACGCTGGCTCGAACGGAGCATCTTCGTCGGCAGCGGCTTCCAGCGGACGGCGGGAAGCCTTGGCGGAGTGGTGCGTGTTGAAATCGGCGCCGGCCTTCTCGTCGTCGAGGCGCAGGTATTTCGCGTAGACCTTGACGAAGCCGCGCTTGTAGACGTCGGCGAGCGGGATGGACTCGAATTGGTTGGCTTCCATCGACTGGAGATAGTCGGTGCGGATCTTGGTGAACTCCGCCGCTTCACGGAGGGTCACGCCCAGTCGCTGACGGGCTTCTTGGAGACGTTCGCCGAGGGTTTGCATGGACGGAGATTCGCCCGAAGGCGGCGAATAGGCAAGCCTCTCGTGGCTGGACCGTCGCTCAGGAGAGTAGGTCCCAGAGCCCGAACCAAGGCGAGGCCAGCATGACAATGCCTGAATGCATGACCCGCAGGAACGGGGGAAGGTTCACGAGGACGATTAGGATGACGAAGCCCCAGCGCGCTAGATTCAGGAAAAGCTCTTCCGAATAGAGTCCGAGGCGGAGCGCCAGGCGAGAGCCATCCAACGGCGGAATCGGGATGAGGTTGAACACGACCAGACCCGCATTCAGGTAAATGCCGCCGACCAGGAAACGGATAACGACCTCCTGTGTCTTGGGGTCAAAGTTCCCCAGGCCGCCGATGACCGCCAAGACGAAGCAGAGCACCAAGTTCATGGCCGGCCCAGCCAAAGTGATATAGATATCATCCATCCGTCGGGTCTTCGGATTGGGCAGGGAGATCTGGACCGGCTTGCCCCAGCCGATGAGGCCGAAGCCCGGGCTGAGGAAGATCATGATTCCGGGAAGGAGGATCGTGCCGATCGGGTCCGTGTGGGCGAAGGGGTTGAGCGTCACGCGTCCCTGCATCCGGGGGAGCGGGTCGCCACGCAGATCAGCCATCCAGGCGTGGCCGAACTCATGCAAGCCGATCGAGATGATCAGCAGGATGAGCTGGAGCAGCCCGTCGCGGAGGGTTTGGGCGTCCATGTCAGTTGCCGCCGCAGCCGGCGCAGGTGTTATCGGAGATCGGCATGGCGGACGCAGGAGAGCAAACGCAGGCCAGCGGGTTAGCCAATCCGAAAGCAAGGGGAGCACTCGCTCCTTGAGCAATCGGCGCTGTCGGCTAGACCTTGAGGCATGTCGCTCGCCGCCCGGATCCGACTCGCGCAGAAGCGTGGCCTCAGCCTCCCGGCGGCCCGCACGCTCGCTCGCCTGTCGACCCCTAAGGCCATCCAGGACTTCCTCGTCGATTTCCCGCAGAACTTCGAGCCCGAGGGCGATACCGCCCGGTCCGTCGAGCAGACCCTGAAACATCGCCGGGCCCATTGCATCGAGGGCGCCATGGTCGCGGCCTTCGCGCTCTGGCTACAAGGGCACCCTCCCCTGCTCCTGGACTTCAGCGCGCACCAAGACATGGACCATGTCATCGCTCCTTTCCAGGTGAAGGGCAAGTGGGGCGCCATCTCCAAGACCAACTACGTCTGCCTCCGCTGGCGCGACCCGGTCTATCGGAGCGTCCGCGAGCTCGCGATGTCCTACTTCCACGAATACGCGAAAGGCCCGCGCAAGACGCTGCGCAGCTATTCCAAGCCGTATGACCTCAGCGTCCTGCCGCCCGAGAAATGGGTGAATAGCCCCAAGGATTGCTGGGAGATCGCCGACCGCATCACCGCCACGCGGCATTACGAGATCGTCACGGACGCCGAGGCGAAGGCCTTACGTCACCGCGACGACGTCGAGTTGCGCTCGGACAAGATCACCGTCTTCCCGATCCCGAAGTGGAAGCACCAGCGGCTCTGAGCACGCTCAGCGCCGACCGTCGTACCAGATATCACAGTTCTCTGGGCGCTTCGCTGCGCTCCCCGCGGTGAAGAGCATGCGGAAAAAGAATCGGGCGGCTTCCGTGACCGTGTAGAGCTTCAGCTTGCGCGAAGAGGTACGCAAGGGGTGGTCGGCCAAGATAACAAAACGACGGCCGCGACGACGGGCGATGGCCTTAAGCCGACGGCTCAGGAAGACCTCCTCGCCGGCGTAGTATTCGGTGCCGAAGCCACCTGCCTCGCGGAATGCAGAAGCCTCGACCCAGACACACGAGCCGGCCGCCCAGCGGGCCAGGCGGCTCCAAAGATTCCAGAATCCGCAGACGTAACGCGCATAGCGCGGGGTGCCTGGTTCCAGTTCGACCGTGCTACCGCCGCCCAGCGCGCGGCCGGCGGAGACCTGGTCAGCGATGGCCGCGAAGAGCTCAGCCGAAGGCGTCGAATCCGCGTCGATGAATACCAGCCATTCCCCGGTGGCTGCACGCGCTCCGGCATCTCGGGCCCGGCCGATCTGGTTCACCGGTTCGAAGACGACGGTCGCGCCGCCCGCACGGGCGCAGGCCGCGGTGCCGTCGGTGGAGTTGTTGTCGCAGACCACGCATTCCCAGGTCCAACCGCGGGAAAGGAAAGCTACGGCCGCCACCTGCACGGAGGCGAGCGTGGCGGGTAGGAGCTTTTCTTCGTTGAACGCCGGGATGACGACGGAGACGCGCATCACGACGACGGGGAATCGCTCAGCTGACGTGCTCGAAGGCGCAGGCCGCCGCGCCGACGACGCCGACGTTGCCGCCGAGGCCGGCCGGAACGATCGTGCAGACCGCCGAGAGGCGCGGGAAAGCGTAGTTGCTGGCGCTCTTGCGCATCGGGACGAAGAGCGCGTCGCCGGCCGCGGTCACGCCGCCGCCGACCACGATCACGTCCGGATTGAAAGTGTTGATCACCGCGCCGAGGCCGCGGCCGAGGTAGTTGATGGACTCCGCCCAGATCTCGTTGGCGAGCGCGTCGCCTTCGGCCATCGCCTGGAAGAGGTGGTGAGTCGTGACCTGGTCGATGCTGCCGGCGAACTTGACGATGCTCGAAGGGCGGCCGGCCGTGAGGGCTTCGCGGGTACGACGCGCGATGGCGGTGCCAGACGCGTAGACTTCCCAGCAGCCCGGATTGCCGCAGCCGCAGCGCGGGCCGTCCATCGTCAGAGGAATGTGACCGAGCTCGGCCGCGTTGCCGTTGGATCCGCGCATCAAGCGACCGTCGATGACCGCGCCGCCGCCGATGCCGGTGGAGACCGTGATATAGACGACGTTCTTCTTGCCCTTGCCGGCGCCGAAGCGGTATTCGCCGAGCGCAGCCGCGTTGCAGTCGTTGTCGATACGGGCGGGCAGGCCGCCGAAGGAGTTGCTCAGGAAATCCGTGATCGAGAAACCCGTCCAGCCCGGGAGGTTGGGGGAGCCGTCGACGCAGCCGCGGGCGATGTCGAGCGGGCCGGGCGAGGCGACGCCGAGGGCGACGAAGTCGACAGGTTTGAGCTTCAGTTCGGCGAGCAGCTGATGGGCGGCCTCGGCCACGCGTTCGCAGGCCTGCTGCGGGCCCTTTTCGGCGAACGTCTCGACGCGGCCAGAACCGAGCACGGTGCCGTCCTGGTTGACGACGCCGAAGGCGAATTTCGTGCCGCCGAGGTCAAAAGCCAAAACTTTGCGCATAGGAATAGAAAGGGTCAGTCGCGAGCCGGACGCGAGAAGTCATCCTGCAGACGGACGACGTCGGTCAGATCGGGCGTGGAGAC
>CAINSX010000183.1 GCA_903853185.1 uncultured Opitutia bacterium | reverse complement strand
TTTCTGGACGATCGCCACCGTCACCTTGCTCGGACTTGAGCTACGACGTGCGACCGCGTATACCAAGGTCGTGAACCTTGGTAGTAATCTCGGTTCATTGATCGTGTTCGCGTTCAAAGGTGCGGTCCTCTTGCCGGCTGCGGCCGTCATGGTCTTCGGCCAGCTTATCGGCACCTATTTGGGGTCGGGGTTGGTGTTGGCAAAGGGCGCTACCTTTATCCGTCGCGTGTTCTTGTGCGTCGTGATCGGGATGGTCGTCAGGTTGTTGTGGACGAGGTGAGCGCAGGCCTGTGGCCTGCGA
This sequence comes from uncultured Opitutia bacterium, assembly GCA_903853185.1. Lineage (GTDB taxonomy): Bacteria > Verrucomicrobiota > Verrucomicrobiia > Opitutales > UBA953 > UBA953. The sequence continues at coordinate 1,212 of CAINSX010000183.1, read as the reverse complement.
GGGGGCATGCTGGCATGTGGGGCACGGTGACAAGGGGGAGAGACAGGTTTCGGGGGGCGGGAAGGGGTGGCAGTGGCGGGTAGGGCTGAGCATCCCTGCTCGGCCGCGGCCGGCCAAGGATGGCCAGCCCTACCCATGATAGGTGATGGCGGTTGGGAGCGCAAAGGAGGCAGCGGCGGAGAGGGTAATCACCGCCCACTCTGAGGCAGGAATACGATAACTGGTTCGCAGCCTGCCAGCATGCCAGCAGTTCCACACGCGGCAATTGCCGCGTCAGGCCAGGCGCTGGTAGGCCCAGAAGAGACCGGTGAGGGCGATGGCGGCGGAGGCCGGGATGACGATCCAGCGGCGATACTTCTGCTCGTCCTTGATCCAGAAGGTCAGGGCGAAGGCCAGGGCGATGATCGAGAGCTGCGCGCCTTCGACGCCGAGGTTGAAGCCGGTCAGGGCGAGGAGGAAGGAATCCTTGGGGATGGGGCGTTCGATGAGGCCGCTGGCGAAGCCCAGGCCATGGAAGGCGCCGAAGAGGAAGACTACGGCCAGGCGCCAGTGGGTATACCGTGGGCGGAGGATGTTCTCGATCGCGATGGCCGCGATACTCAGCGCGATGATAGGCTCGACGACTTTGGACGGCACATGGATCAGACCGGCGGCGGCGAGGCCGAGCGTGATCGAGTGGGCGAGGGTGAACGCCGTGACTTGGGTCACCACCGGCTTCCATGAGCGGCTGAGCAGGAACAGGCCGAGGACGAAGAGGATATGGTCGAGTCCGTCGGCGATCTTGGTCCAGTCCATGCGCATCGCGGAGACCGGGAGCACATGCTCATAGCCATGGGTCAGGAAGTCTTTGAAGGTTTCCCAAGCGCCATGGCTGTCGGCGCGGGCGGTCGTCGAGGCGACCGGCTGAGCGGCGGAGAGGCCCGTCAGGTCGAACGTGAAGCTGGCTTCGCCGGGGAAGAGGACCGCAACGCGTTCGCTTTCCTTGCCGTCGACGGAGTTGAGGAAGACCAGCGAGACCTTATGGCCTGGTTTGGAGCGGACCTTCCAGCCGGTGATGCCGGCCGGGACAGTCGTCTTCCATTTGCCGCGGGCCACGACCGCGTCGGTCATCGCTAGCAGGGGCTTGCCGGTTTCGGCCACGAAGTCCCAGGTGAAGTCAGGTTGGATATTGCCCAGGGGTTCGAGGGTGAATTCGAGGTAGTCCGCGATGAA
>CAINSX010000182.1 GCA_903853185.1 uncultured Opitutia bacterium | reverse complement strand
TCAGCGGTAACAACTTCGACCGAAACCCCCGTTACATCGTCAATGGCAACGATCTCGCCGAGAAGAACGGCGTCATCCTGAGCCGGATCCAGGACTCGAGCTTTTCCGACAACATCGTCCTGGGCGGGCATGGCCATGAGGCCGCGGTGGACGTCACCGACTGCTCCCGCCTACGCCTCACGAACAACAGCATCCTCGACAGCGATGGCGCCGCCCTGCGCCTGACCCGCCTTAGCCGCAGCCTCGCGACCGGCAACCTCCTGCGCGACGACCGGCCGGCGGACCAACGCAGCAAGTCACCTCTCCTTGTGGTCAAGGAAGGCGAAGAGAACCTAATCGAAGCCGTCGCCCCGTCGGCGAAATAGGCTCAGGCGCCGCCGCGGCGGATCTCGGAACCTTCGAATCGAATCGAGACGCGCCAGACCTTCTTGACGCGCGTAATCACCTTGCCGGTGCCGGCGACGATGGTCTCGGGGATCTCGATGCGATGCTGGTCGACCACAGCGTGGAAGCCACGCTCGGAGAAGATATCGATGAACATCGAAATCGCCAAAGGGTCGTCAAAGACCAGCGTCTCGATATTGACGTGTGCCTGACCGGAGATGGCGTGGGCGCGGATAATCGGCAGGAACTTGTCCTGGATCAGCTCGATGACCTGACGGAAGCACTCGGCGTTGCGCTCGGCGTAGTCGTCCAGGCGGCGGACGAGGTCCTGACGGGCGTGCTGGACGATCTGCGAAGCCAGCGGGATTGGCGAGATAAGGTCATACGTCTCTTCCGACAACTCAAGGGAGCTCTGGTACTGCAGCTCCTTGATGATGCGGGCCTGGACCTCGGCGAGGGAGCCCTGCGCATTGATGAAATGGTAGTGGAAGATATCCCGCAGCGACTGCAGCGGCTCGTAGGTTCGTTCCTTGAAGACGCGGTAACGGTTGCGGGCGGCGTCGGCCGTGAGGTCGGTCTTGCGGACTTCGGCGAGCGGACCGCCGTCGCGGGCGGCCTTCTCATTCTGGGCGATGGCCTCCTGGCCACGCTTCAGCTGACGACGGACGGACTCGTTCTCGTCGACGAACAGGACGAGGATATGGAAATGGGGCTTCGGGAAACGGACGCCCGTCGAGCCGCGGAACTCCGTACGGAGGTCGTTGAGTTTCGTGAAGAGGTGCTTCAGACATTCCACCTGCACCATCGAACGCGGGAAGCCGTCGACGATTGCTCCGCTGACGTATTCAGGGGCGAGCAGCTTGCGGAAGAGAATCTCCACCACTTCGCGGTCACCCACGAGCATACCGGCGTCGATGCGCTTCTTGGCTTCGGGGCTCGAGAGCAAGTCGCTGACCACAATCGGGTCGGCGGCGTAGTCACGGTACTGGAGGATGAACGCCGTGTTCGTGCCCTTGCCGGCGCCGGGGGCGCCGTTAAGCCAGAAAATCTCGCGCGGGAAGGCTAACTTCTCGCGTCCGATTTCCCGTTCCAGACTGGACCAGACCGAATCAAAAATGATTTGGCCATCCTTGACCTCAAGGTCACTGATGCCGGTGCCGGCGGGTCTGGGCTGAGCGTCGCTCATGAAGTTAAGGGTCTAGGAGTAAATCACCTCAAAGAACCTGCGAGGCAAAAAAGCGGCACCGCCGCTCCATTTTCGGGCAATTACTTCTTCACGCCCTTGGTCTGGACCTCATCCGACCCCGGTTTCACCACCGGCAGGCCAGGATCGCTCGAGCGATTCCGGCGGAACTGATAGCGGTTGATATCCTGCATCGAAAGCTGATCGACGGTCTTCGGATCGGGGCTGAGTCGGCCCTGCCAATTGGATTTCACGCCGGTGAACTTGGCGTTGGTCTCGATGCCCATGTGCTGCTCCCAATCCTTCACCTCGGCTTTGGTGCCACTGACGGGTGACTTGATGCGATCGATGGACTTCACCTCGACGGTATCCTTCGGCCGGACCGGCGCGCCGAGCGTGTCCTTGAGTTCGATGTCGGACTTCTTGCGGCCGATATTGTCATAGCGACCATGCCAGGTCTCAAGCGTCAGAAGATTATTACGCGAATAGACCTGCTCCTTGCCGATGGTCGACATGTTCTTTTCGAAGCGCTGCTCCATCAGTCCACTCGTCTTAGAGGCCTTCTTCAGGGCTGAATTAAAATCGACAGCGTCGTCCACGCTTTTGCCAATCCCCTTTCCTTCGATGGAAAAGGGGACGGAGCGACCATCAGCGGTCTTGATGGACTGCTTCGGCGCAGGAGCCGGCGCCGTCGCCGACGCTTTGGCAGCGGCCGGAGCGGATCCCTCAGGGCGCGGAGCCGTGATGGTGCGCGACTTGGCCGGAGTGCCGTCCAGCGGACGACCTTCGGCATCATAGCGGTAGACCTGCGTTCCTTCGATACCACCTTCGGCCGTGATCACGACGCCAGCCTTCATGCCGGCCGGACGGTCGACAGCTGTCAGCGTCAAAGCCGACAGGGCCAGCAGAACGGGGATGGAGATGCGGGGTCGCAAGGCCACCATGTTGGGGACCTTGGCGACCGACCTCAACCCCTTCTTAGCGGGGAATGGGGAAGGATTTGGTCTTCCAGATGAGCTTGGCGTAGTCGCCAATCGAACGATCGGACGAGAACTTGGCACAACGGGCGACGTTCCGGATGGCCATGGCAGCCCAGCGGCGACGGTCCAAGAAGGCCTTCTCGACCTTAGCCTGGGCGTCCACGTAGCTACGGAAGTCGGCCAAGACGAGGTAGGGATCTCCGCCCTCCACGAGGGAATCGACGACGGGCGAAAGCGCCCCGGCTTGTTCGGGCGTGAAGGTATCGGAACGCAGCCAATCGAGCAGGGCGGAAAGCTCGGGGTCGGCGGCAAGTACCGCATGCGGGTCGTAGCCGTCAGCCCAGAGCTTCTCGACCTCTTCGACCTGGAGGCCGAAGATGAAGATATTCTCGGCGCCCACTTCCTCACCAATCTCGACGTTGGCACCGTCGAGCGTGCCGATGGTCACTGCGCCGTTGAGGGCGAGCTTCATATTGCCGGTACCGGAAGCTTCCTTGCCGGCGGTAGAGATCTGTTCGGAGAGGTCAGCGGCCGGGATGATGCGCTCGGCGAGCGAGACGCGGTAATCGGGCAGGAACACCACCTTGAGCAGGCCACGGACGCGCTCGTCGGAATTAATCACGGCACCGACGCGGTTGATCGCGTGGATGATGTGCTTCGCGAGCGCGTAGCCCGGGGCAGCCTTGGCACCAAAGATACAGACGCGTGGCGTGAAGTGGCCGTTCGGCTCGTTCAGGATGCGGCGGTAAAGGTGCAGAATGTGCAGCAGGTTGAGGTGCTGGCGCTTGTACTCGTGGAGGCGCTTGATCTGGACGTCGAAGAGCGCGTCGGGCGAAACTTCCACGCCGACAAGGTCCTTGATGCGGGCGGCGAGGCGGATCTTGTTGGCACGCTTGATGGCGAGGAAACGGTCTTGGAACGCGGGACGATCGGCCAACGCGTCGAGCTTGCGTAGGCGACCGAGGTCAGCCTCCCAGCCCTTGCCGGCGACTTCGTCGCACAGGGCACCGAGCTCAGGATTGCAGCCACGGACCCAGCGGCGCGGCGTGACGCCATTGGTGACGTTGACGAACTTACCCTTCCAGAGCTCGTTGAATCCGGGGAACAGGTTCGCACGGATGAGGCGAGTGTGTAGTTCGGCCACACCATTGACATGGTGCGAACCGACCACGGCGAGGTGCGCCATACGGATGCGCTTCGGGAAACCTTCCTGGACGATCGAAAGCTCCGCCTTACGGGCGTCGTCACCGGGCCAGCGCTTCTCAACGTCCTCGAGGTGGCGGCGGTTGATCTCGTAGATGATTTCGAGATGACGCGGCAGCACCTTCTCAAAGAGCGGTACGGACCACGTCTCGAGGGCTTCGGGTAGCAAGGTATGATTGGTATAACTGAAGACCTGCGTGCAGAGCGCCCAGGCTTCATCCCAATTCAGGCGCTCGACGTCGACCAGCAGGCGCATCAGTTCGGCGACCGCGATGGACGGGTGCGTGTCGTTGAGCTGAACGGCGGCCTTGGCCGGCAGATTGGTGAAGTCGGCGTTGACGCGGCGATGGCGGCGCAGGATGTCCTGCAGCGAACACGATACGAAGAAGATCTGCTGGACCAGGCGGAGTTCCTTGCCGCTCTCGGTGCTGTCATTCGGATAGAGCACCTTCGAGACGATTTCGCTCGAGTCGCGCTCATGCACGGCCTCGACATAGCCGCCGCGATCGAAGGCACGGAAGTCGAACTCGGAAGCGGCCTTGGATTCCCAGAGGCGGAGGAAATTGACGCTACTGCCTGCGAAGCCGGCGATCGGGATATCCCAAGGCATGCCAAGGAGGTTGCGGGTCTCGACGAGTTCGGCGGAATGATTACCACGGTCGTCGGTGCTATGCTTGACGCGGCCGTAGAGCGGCACACTCACGCGATAGTTCGGGCGACGGATCAGCCAAGGGTTGTTGTTGGCCAGCCAGTTATCGGCGACTTCGACCTGACGGCCCTGCGCGAAGGTCTGGCGGAAGAGGCCGAACTCATAATGAATGCCATAACCGACCGCCGGGATATCCATCGTGGCGAGGGAATCGAGGAAGCAGGCGGCGAGGCGACCCAGCCCGCCGTTACCAAGACCCATGTCGGCTTCCTCGTCGGCGACGATTTCAAGGTCCTGCCCGAGGTCGGCCAAGGCCGCCGTTGCGACGTCGCGCAGCTGCATGTTGACCAGGTTGTTGGTCAGCACGCGGCCCATCAGGTACTCAAGGGAAAGATAATAGACGCGGCGGACATTCTTGCTGGAGTGCTGGGCCTGCGTGTCGATGTAGCGCTCCAGCATCTGATCGCGGGCCGCCATGCAGGTGGCCATCCACCAGTCGTTGCGGGTGGCGGTGACACGATCGCGGGCAAAAGTGCTCTTCAGGTGGCGCAGGATCGCGTCGCGAAAAACGGCGACCGGCGAATCGGCCGCGGGCTTCGCCTTAGCCTTCTTGGCAGGCTTAGGGGCGGGCTTGCGCGCTTTGACCACCAAGGCGGACTTCTTCGCGGGCTTCTTCTTTTTAGGCATGATCGTCGGTTAGGACAATCGACCATAAGCCACAAGCGAGCCAAAACCGCGTCAGCCCTGTGCCAGCTCCCGCAACTTGTTCAAATCCAGCTTACCCGTGCCTAAAATCGGGATGACGGGTACTTTCTTGAACACCTTGGGAATCCACAGGTTAGCAAGTCCTTCGGCCGCCAGCGCCGACCGAATCGCCTCGGCGTCGACGTCATCGACATGCAACACGACAAGCTGCTCGCCCTTGGCCGGATCCGCCGCACTAGCGACTGCGACCTTGATCTCGGCGGAGTGAACCAGGTCGAGGACCTTGCGCAAAGCGTCCTCAACGGTGCCATGCGGGACCATCTCCCCGCCGATTTTTGAGAAGCGGGAAAGGCGGCCGGCGAGGTAAAGGAACCCGTCATCATCCAAGCGTGCCAAGTCGCCCGTGCGATACCAGCCGTCCGGCGTTAGCGCCTTGGCCGTCTGTTCGGCATCCAGATAGCCCATAAAGATATTGGCGCCCTTAATCTCAAGAAGGCCAACCTGCCCGCTCGGAAGGATGTCCCCGGTCTCCGGGTCAACGAACCGGACCGCTACTCCGATGACCGGACGGCCGACGGAACCGCGGACGTTGCCCAGCCAAACGCCGTCGGGACCTTCGGGGTCGAGGCGGTCGGGCACATTGACGGAAAGCACCGGACTCGTCTCGGTGATGCCATAACCCTCTAGGATCGGCGTCTCGAGTTGGGTGGCGAAAGCATCCACCAGGTCGGCGGGGCATTTCTCGGCGCCGACAACGGCCCATTCGAGCGTCGCGAAGTCGGCGGCGGTGCCGCGACGGAGGTAAGGACGAAGGAAGGTCGGCGTGCCGACGACGACCGTGACCTTCTCTTCCTTGATCGCTTTGACTGCGGCGGCGGAATCGAGCGGCGAAGGCAAGGTCACGAGACGCGGCGAACGGGAAAGCGAATACCAAAGCCCGATCGTGAAACCGAAGCTGTGGAAGACCGGCAGGCTGCCGAGCAGGGTCGCGTCGTCGGGGAGAATATCAGCGTCATCGATCTGACGCAGGTTAGCCAAGATGTTACGGTGGGAGAGACGCACGCCCTTGGGCTGACCGGAACTACCGCTGGTGAAAAGCAACGCGGCTTCGGCGTCGCCTCCATGCTTAGGCAGACCCATGCACGCTAGCGACCAGGAGGTCGGCAGGCATCGAATGAGGCCCAGACGGAAAGCGAGGTCTGCACGCGAATGCGCCGACATGAAGTCGGCCACGTCGAGGACTTGGTCGCCCCACGGGAAGTCGGGCGATTTTTCGGACAACTTGGTGCGAAACGCACCCGCGGTGACGACGAGGTCGACCTCGGCGCGCTCCAGACAGGAATGAGCCTGCTCGCGACCAAGGGAGAAGTTCAGGTTCACCGGAACCTTATCGGCCAGCACGCAGCCGAGGTTGGCCACGCTCGCCGCGACACCCGGAGGCAAAACGATGGCGACGCGCTTGGCCGTCGTGCGGCGCTTGAGTTCCCCGGCAAAAGCCCAGCCCAGGGCGAGTAACGTCGCACCACTGAATTCACGACGCGCGGCCGTACGGTCGACCAAGGCAATCGCCCCACCCTTCTTCGCCAGGCCTTC
>CAINSX010000181.1 GCA_903853185.1 uncultured Opitutia bacterium | reverse complement strand
GTCTCGGTCACTTGGACGCTCACCGATGGTGTCGCAATCTTCCCGCACGCGCTCATCATCGCCAGCGAGCGCGCCGTGGCCGACATCCACGACTTCCACCTCTCCGCCAAGGCCGACCAGCGCGCCCTCGCGATCTCTGCCGTCGACATCCATGCCGGCACGGGCTCGCAGGTCCGCCGCCTCGCTGTGCAGGCCTGGGGTTCCGCCACGCAGTCCTTCCAGATCGAAAACACCTGCGGTGGTCGTGACGCACTCATCAGCTCCGTCAACGCCGCCGTCGGCTCCCGCCGCGCCCGCCTCGAGAACTGCGTGCGCATCGACGGCGAAGGCGCCGACGTCCGCCTCTATGGTATCTCCGTCGCCACGGGCGAACAGGAGTTCGACCAGCGCACGCTGCAGATCCACGCTGCCGGCCACGCGAAGTCCGACCTGCTCTTCAAGAACGCCCTGCTCGGCAAGGCGCGCACCATCTTCTCGGGCCTGATCAAGGTCGCCCCGGACGCCCAGCGCACCGACGCCTACCAGACCAACCGTAATCTCCTGCTCTCGCCGGACGCCGAAGCGGATTCCCTGCCCGGACTTGAGATCGAAGCCAACGACGTGAAGTGCTCGCACGGCGCGACGACGGGCCAGATCGACCCCGCCGAGCTCTTCTACCTGCGCGCCCGCGGCATCCCGCTCGCCGTCGCCCAGGAGCTGCTCGCGCAAGGCTTCCTCGAGGAAGTCCTCGCCAAGGTCGGCCATGAAGAAGCCGCCGCAGCGGTGCGCGAGATGCTCCGCCTCAAATTCCACCAAGCCTGATCATGAGCGACGACACCACCGGCCAGCGCCACACGCCCAGCCCCCATGATCGCGTCCTCGCACGTGACGTGCAGGCCACCGTCATTCCTGCGGGAGACCCCGCCGTGCTGCCCGCCGGCACCAAGGTCACCATCACCCACCGCCTTGGCGGCAACTTCACCGTCGTCTGCGACACCGGCATGTTCCGCATCAAGGGCTCGGATGCCGACTCGCTCGGCGAAGAAGTCCCGTCCGACACCACCGAGAATGAAGGCAAGACGGACGCCTATGGTTCCGTCGGTACCGCCGAACATGCTGGCCACACCGGCAAGCCTTCCGACGAAGCTGTCTGGGAAAGCCTCAAGAAAGTCTTCGATCCGGAAATCCCCGTGAATATCGTGGACCTCGGCCTCGTGTATTCGCTCAAGGTCGAGCCGCTGGATAATTCTCCTGACCGCCATAGCGTCGTCGTGGCCATGACGCTCACCGCACCCGGTTGCGGCATGGGACCCGTCATCGCCGAAGACGCGCGTAATCGCGTGCTCGGCGTCCCCGGTATCAACCAGGCCCGCGTCGACATCGTCTGGGACCCGCCTTGGACCCAGACCATGATCTCCGAGGACGGCAAGATGCAGCTCGGGTTGATCTGAGCGCTCACGCGCCGTTGATCAGTTGATGCGTTGGCCGGTTGGCCAGAGGAGAGGCATGCCGATAAGGGAGACCGGTGACCAGGGCTCCGGCAGGTTGCTCGCGCCCTCCGGCCCTCATACCCTCGTGTCCTCCTTCGTCACCCTCCCCTCTTGCGCTCCCGCATCTTTTCCTAACCCTGCGGGAACCCCACCCACTCCCCAAGGTCACCCTCCCATGGCTTCTACTCCTGTCCGCCTC
>CAINSX010000180.1 GCA_903853185.1 uncultured Opitutia bacterium | reverse complement strand
GTAGCGCACCTTTCGGACCTCTTCACGACCGAGCGTCCCGGCAAGAAATTCCCTGACTATTTCGCCGACCCACGCCTGCTGGCCGGCTACGGCGTCTTCTTCCTGCCCCAGAGCTTTACGAGGACATCCCTTGCCCTAGCCCAAACCTGCGGATTACGCGGATGGAAGCCTTCGAGCGCGGTGCCTGCGATTCTCGACCTTGGCTCCGGCCCCGGCTCATGCGGCATCGCCGTCGCCTATCGCCTACGCCAAGCTGGCTTCAAGAAGCTCTCACTGCATGGCGTGGACAAGTCGCCGAGCGCCTTGGCCTCGATGGAATCCTTCGCTCAAGCAGTCTTAGGAGAAGACGTCGACACGAAGACGCGCATCGGAGATGCATCGCGACCGGAAACCTGGCCAGAAGGCCCGTTCGACCTCATCGTCGCCGGCTTCGTGATGAACGAGATGCCCCAGCTCGATCACGACGCCCTGCTCCGCTGGTTCGGTGAACTCAAGGCCAAGCTCGTTCCAGGCGGGCTCATCCTGATCCTCGAACCGGCATTAAAGATCACCGCGGAACGTCTACAGCGGCTCAGCGATGCGGTGGCCTCGGGAGAGATGACCCGCATCGCCCCGGAACTTGACGCCTTGCCCGACCCACAACTGGGACCGAGCGAACACTGGAGTCACGAGACACGAGCCTGGGAAGCTCCCGCTTCGACTGAATTCGTCAACCGCCACCTCCATCGCGATTTACGCGAAGTTCGCTTCTCATTCGCCGCGTTTTCCGATGCATCGTTGGCTCCGCTTCCCGCCGGATTGAGTCGGCTCATTTCCGACGTCCAGATCATCAAGGGCCTCATCCGTTTCATCACGATCCGCGAAGGCCGCATCGAATCGATCGAAGTCCCGACCCGCGGGCTCTCCAAACATGAGGTCAAGAAACTGGCGGCGACCTTCGGACGCGGCGACATCGTCCGGCATCCCCATCCCGCCGCAGCGAAGCTCCGCCTGGCCAATCATGACGAATTAGAGGTCTTTTGGACGCCCGCTTCGGCCCGGGCACCATAATGTAACAAACTCGGCGGGGCATTTGTTTGCCTGCCGGGCCGATGAGGATTTTAATGAGCGGAGTCCCCTGTTCCTTCACGTCACGGCGGGCAACCTTACATCTCCATGTTCAATCGCGAACTCAGCTGGCTTAGTTTCGACCGTCGAGTCCTCGAACTCGCCGAAGACGATTCCGTCCCCCTCTTGGAGCGCGTCCGCTTCCTCTCGATTGTCAGCTCCAACCTCGACGAGTTCTTCGAGATTCGCGTGGCCGGAATCATGCAACAGCAGGAGTCCGCCAGCCACCCGGCGACCAAAGAATTCCTGACGGACGTACTGAAACGCGCTCGAGAGCTGGTCGAAGCACAGCAGGCTTGCTGGAAACAGAAGCTGCTGCCCACGCTCTCCAGCCACGGGATCGAAGTCTTGGCCAGGGAGCAGCTCGGGGATGGCGCCAGGGCCGAGCTTTCGCCCCGATTCGATCGCGATATCCTGCCGGCGCTGACGCCCCTGGCCATCGACCCCTCGCACCCCTTTCCGGTCCTGACCAACAAAGGACTCTACCTGCTCGCCTTGCTTCGTGATCCGGCTTCGGGCGAGCTTCGTCGCGCGGTCGTACCGGTACCGCGTATCCTGCCGCGCATCCTCGGCCTATCCGACCGAAAGAGCTTCACCTTCCTCAGCCACGTCATCCAGCTCTTCATCCACCGGCTTTTTCCCGGACTCGAGCTGCAGGGATCCTGGGCGTTCCGCATCACGCGCAACAGCGACCTTTACGTCGACGAAGAAGAAGCCGGCAACCTCCTCGAAGCCATCGAAGACGAGATCCGCAACCTGCGTAAAGGAGCCCCCGTCCGTCTGGAAATCGAAGCCGACGTGCCGGAAGGCGAGATGCAGTGGCTACTCGGCTCGATCGGACTGACCTCCGACAACGCGTTCCGCATCCCAGGACCGGTCAACATGCTTCGCCTCGGCAGCCTGATCGACATGATCGGTCGCCCGGAACTCCTCTACCCCAGCTTTGTGTCGGTGGTTCCCTCCGAATGCGCCGAACCGTCCAAGCTCTATGAGCGCATCGCCGAGCAGGACATCATCCTCCATCACCCTTACGAATCATTCGCGCCGGTCGTCGATTTCATCCGCCAGGCCGCCAAGGACGAGAGCGTCGTCGCGATCAAGCTGACGCTTTACCGTACCAGTGGCGATTCGCCCGTGGTCGAAGCCCTCAAGGAAGCCGCCCGCAACGGCAAGCAGGTCACCGCGCTGGTCGAACTCCGCGCACGCTTCGACGAACTCAATAACATCGAATGGGCCCGCCAGCTCGAGGAAGCCGGCGCTCACGTGGTCTACGGCCTCGCCGGCCTGAAGACGCATTGCAAAGCCTGTCTCGTGGTCCGCCAGGAGAAGGATGGCCTGCGTCGTTACGCCCACCTCGGCACGGGCAACTATAATCCAAAGACCGCGAGAATCTACACCGACTTCTCGCTGCTCACCTGCAACGAGGAGATCACCGCGGATGTCGGCCTTCTTTTCAATGTCCTTACCGGCAACCTCGCGGGACCTAAGTTCAAGCACCTGCTGATCGCGCCGTTTGACCTGGCCCGACGCATCGTGGAACTCATCAAGGGCGAGACCGCCAACGCCAAGTCCGGCAAGCCCGCCTCGATTTTCGCCAAGGTCAACAGCCTCGTCGATCCGGACGTCATCAACGCCCTCTACGAGGCATCTCAGGCTGGAGTCCGCATCGAGCTCGTAGTCCGCGGCATCTGCTGCCTCAAGCCCGGCATCGCTGGCAAAAGTGACCACATCCGTGTCCGCAGCTTCCTGGGTCGCTTCCTTGAGCACAGCCGTCTGTTCCGTTTCGAGAATGCCGACGCACAGCCCATCCTACTCATGGGTAGCGCCGATTGGATGCCGCGTAATTTCCAACGACGAATCGAATGCGTCTTCCCGCTTCGCGCCCCCCACGTGCGTCGTCGCATCGAAGAGGAAATCCTCATGGTCTACCGCGATCGCCAGGGAGATGCCAAAGCGCTGGCCCCCGATGGAACCTATGTGGCCTGCGAACCGATGGGCCGACTGGCTCCCGGCGCACAAGACACCTTCCTGCAGCTGGCTGCCAAGGCCGCGCAGAGCCGCCTCACCGAGCAGACGGAGAAATAGACGGCCCGAGGCAGATCCGTTCGACGGCCGAATTGAAACCCTCCGCATCGCCGAGGATCTCTACCTCCAGGCGGACGAACATCAATGGGATCGGCGGACGGAAACGCGCCTGGAGTCGCACCGCGTCCTTCTCGGTCGTGATGATCATCTCGGCCTTGGCCTGCATGGCCTGATCGAGGACCTCGTCGAGGTCTTCGTCCGCGAAGGCGTGGTGGTCGAGGAAGCGGCGGTTGGCGACGATCTTGGCGCCCTGATTGGTCAAGATCTCCTCAAAGCGCTCTGGGGTCGCGATGCCGGAGAAGGCCGCGACACGTCGCCCCTTGAGGTCCGACATCGGCAAGCGCTTCGGGCCGTCGACCTCGACGAGTTCGCGGGCGCTGTGCGAGCAGGCAATGATCTCGGCTTTAGCGTTATGTCGGCGGATGAGGCTCACCAACGCCGGATCGGGCGGGCCGACGGACTTCGTCACGAAGACATAGGAAGCTCGGCTCAGGTTGGAAATCGGTTCACGCAGGACGCCACGTGGCAGCAGCGAACCATTACCGAAAGGATCACGGCTATCGACGAGGAGCAGGTTAATCTGACCGCGCAGCGGCAGATATTGAAGTCCGTCGTCCAGCAGGATCGTGTCCACGCCGAAGCGTCGAAGCGCAAAGCGGCCACCCTCCACGCGGTCGCGGTCGACGATGACGATCACGCCTTCGCCGCAGAGATTCTGGGCGAGCATGTAAGGTTCGTCGCCCGCTTCATCGGGACCGACGAGGACAGACTTGCCGTCGGAAACCACGAGCGGATCAGGGCGGCTACCTTGCGTCAGCCAGCGCCAGAAACGCTTCAGCATCGAATCGGAAGCTCCCTTATAACCGCGAGAAAGGATGGCCACCTTGCGGCCGCGGGCCGTCAGCACGCGCGCCATCTTCAGCACGATGGGGGTCTTCCCCGTGCCGCCGACGGTGAGATTACCTACGACCACGACCTTACAGCCGAGCGGAGTGTCGCGAAACAGACGATTACGATAGAGCCAGAGGCGCAGGCGGACCAAGACCTCGAAAATCCACGAAAGCACCTTCAGGAAAGCCCCGAGCAAGGTCGCCCCAGGCCCCTTCCGACGCTCGTAGACTACGTCTACGGCATAACCGGCCACAGCCTCTCCAAGGGAGGAAAAGAACCCTCGATGCTTGGCGGCCATGGACGAATTGATGCAAAGTTGTTTGACGAAGGCAACCATCCCGATTGAGAAGGACGACCCAGCGCCATGCTCGTACACCTGTTGCGCACCAAACTTCTCCGAGCCGAGGTCACCGCGGCCCGGCTCGATTACGAGGGCTCCTTGGCCATCGATCGGGAGCTCATGGCCCTCGTCGGCATGCTGCCTTATGAGAAGATCCTCATCGGTAATCTGGCCAACGGAGAGCGCTTTGAGACCTACGCCATCCCTGCCCCTGCCGGCACCCGCGAAGTCTGCCTGAATGGCGCCACGGCCCACCTGGGCAAGCCCGGCGACCTCCTCGTCATCATGTCCTTCACCCAGGTCGAAGAATCTGCCGCCTCGACCTGGAAACCCCGGACCGCCACCCTCGCCGAGGGTAACCGTCGCATCGTCCGCCTCGAGAACCCCGAAGTCCCCACCTCCCTCCTGACCACCTTCCAACGATGAGCTATCGTCTATATATACCCGGCCCCCTGACCGTCTCCGATTCGATCGTCCAAGCCATGGGTAAACCCATGGTCGGCCACCGCTCGGGCGACTTCGTCAAACTGTACAACGACATGCAGCCTCGCCTGCAGGCCATGTTCTATACCCAGGACCCGGTCTACCTCTCCACCAGCTCGGCCTGGGGCGTGATGGAAGGCGCCCTCCGTAACGTCTGCCGCAAAGGCGTGCTCAACTGCATGAACGGCGCGTTCTCCGACAAGTGGAACGACGTCGCCAAGCGCTGCGGCAAGTACGCCGAAGCCCTACAGTTCGACTGGGGCAAGCCCGTCGACCCCGAAGCCGTCCGCAAGGCCCTCGCCACCGGCAAGTTCGACTGCATCACCTTCATCCACTCCGAGACCTCCACCGGCACGCTCTCGCCCATCGCCGACATCATGTCCGTGGTCCGCGAGTTCCCTGATGTGATCTCGATCGCCGACACCGTCAGCTCCTTCTCGACCATCCCGATCAAGAAGGACGAACTGGGCATCGATATCTTCCTCACCGGTTCGCAGAAGGCCCTCGCCCTGCCCCCCGGCCTGGCGATCTTCGCCGTCAGCGAGCGCGCCCGTGAACGCGCCAAGCAGTCGCCGGACCGCGGCTACTACTTCGACCTAATCGAGTTCCATGACAACCACGTCAAGGGCATGACCCCTTCGACGCCCTGCATCTCGCTCTTCTACGGCCTCCAGCAGCGCTTGATTGAAGTCGAAGCCGAAGGCCTGGACAACCGTTACGCCCGCCACATCCGCCTCAACGATCGCATGCGCGCCTGGGGCCTCGCCAAGGGCTTCTCGCTCCTGCCGGAAGTCCAGTTCGGTACCCGTGGTCTCAATTGCTTCAAGAACGACCGCAACGCGGACCTTGAGCGCCTCAACAAGACCCTCAAGTCCCGCCACAAGCTCGTCATCGACGGCGGCTACGGCAAGCTGAAGGGCAAGACCTTCCGTATCTCCAACATGGGAGATGAGACCGACGCCACGATTGCCACGCTGATCGCCGCCCTTGACGACTCCTTCGCCGAGCAGGGAATGTAACCGAGCTTGACCATCGGTTATCATCCTACGCATGCGCAAGAAATCCTCCAAGTCGTCCGACGAAGTTTCCGCCCCCGCCGGTTCCAAGATCCTAGTCATCGCCGAGAAGCCCTCGGTGGCGACCGACCTGGCCAAGGTCCTCAAGGTACCCAAGGCCACCAGCGACTACTTCGAGAACGACAAGTGGGTGATCAGTTCTTCCATCGGCCACGTGGTACGCCTCGTGGATCCGGATGACATCGACCCGAAGTTCAAGCGCTGGACCCTCAAAGATCTCCCGATCGACCCGGTCAAATTCGACGGGACCGCCAGCCCCGATATTCTCAAGGCAGTCATCAGCGAGCGTAATAACGGCGACCGTTATAAGCTGCTGAAGAAGCTCCTCAACCGTCCGGACGTCGGTACGGTCGTCAACGCCTGCGACGCCGGCCGCGAAGGCGAACTCATCTTCCACTACGTCTACCAGCTCGCGAAGTGCAAACTGCCCTGCCAGCGCCTCTGGCTGGCGAGCATGACGAACACGGCCATCGCCGAAGCCTTCGACCACTTGCTGCCCGCTTCCGCCAAGCAAGGCCTGCTCGACGCGGCGATCTGCCGCTCCCAAGCCGACTGGCTCGTGGGCATGACGGCCAGCCGCTTCTCGACCATCATCATCGGTGGCGCGAAACGCGAAGTCTTCTCCGTCGGCCGCGTCCAGACCCCGACGCTCATGCTCATCGTGAAGCGCGAGCTGGAGATCCGTAATTTCGTCCCGAAGACCTTCTGGAAGATCGAAGGCGACTTCGGCATCTCCAATGGCGGGTACCGCGGCGCCGCCCAGGTGCCTGGCGTCACCGACCGCAAGGAAGCCGAACGCTTCTACGACGAAGCCCAGGCCCGCAAGCTAGCCGAGGAGTCGATCAAGATCGGCACCGGCATCGTCACCGACGAACGCAAGCCCAAGAAGGAAAGCGCCCCTCGCCTCTTCGACCTCACGACCCTCCAGCGCGAAGGTAACCGTCGCTTCGGCTTCTCGGCCAAAACCACCCTAGGCGTCGCCCAGGCTCTCTACGAAAAGCACAAGGCGCTCACCTATCCTCGTACCGATTCCCAGTACCTGCCCGAGGATTACCTCCCAAACGCCAAGGCCGCCCTCCAGTCCCTCGAAGGCGCCCATCCGGCCGGAGTCTTCGCCAAGGAAGCGCTCCGGAGTGGCTGGGTCGATTCCGCCGGCCGTCGCGTCTTCGATAACAAAAAGGTCAGCGACCACTTCGCCATCATCCCGACCGGCACCGTCCCCCACGGCCTGACCGACGTCGAGCAGAAGATCTACGACCTCGTCGTCCGTCGCTTCGTCGCCGTCTTCTTCCCGATGGCTGAGTTCGAAGAGACCGTCCGTACGACCCTCGTCGGTGAACATAATTTCCGCACGACGGGCAAGGTGCTCGTCGTCGCCGGTTGGCGCGCCGTCTGGGGCCAGGAAGCAGAAGCCGAAGAAGACAAGGACAAGGAAGGCTCCGCGAGCCTCCCCGCCCTCGCTTCCGGCGACGGTTCTCCCGCCAAGGCCAAGGTCAACGGCGTCGACGTCAAGGAAGACGCGACCAAGCCGCCGGCCCGCTACAACGAAGCCTCGCTCCTCGGTGCGATGGAAAACGCCGGCAAGCTCGTCGACGACGAAGCCCTCGCCGAAGCGATGAAGGAACGCGGTCTCGGCACGCCAGCGACACGTGCCGCCACCATCGAAGAACTCCTCTCGAAGACCTACATCGAACGTCAGGGCAAGGAACTCGTCCCCCTCGCCAAAGCCTTCCAGCTCCACCAGTTCCTGCACGCCAAGGAAATGGGCGTCTTCACGGAACCGCAGATGACCGGTGAGTGGGAATACAAGCTCAAGCAGATCGAGCACGGCAAGATGGGCCCGCGCGAATTCATGAAGGAGATCAAGGCCCTCCTTGAGATCATCGTGAAAAAAGGCGCCGTGAAGCCGCCTTCGCTCGAACTGTCCCCGCAGGTCCTCTCCCCGACCGACGGCAAGCCGCTGCAGACCGACGGCGAGAAATACTTCTCCCAGGATACGGTCGGCACCACGGACCGCCCGAAGTTGACGATCTATGTCGGCATGAACGGCCACACGATTACCCCACCCGAAGTCGCGGAACTGATCGAGAAGCGCCGCATCGGTCCCTTCTCCGACTTCCGCTCGATGAAGTCGGGCAAGAACTTCACGGGCTACATCGACCTCGTCGACCCGGACACAATCACGCCTCGCGGCACCGAAGAGAAGACCGAGACCACCCCAGCCCCAGCTCCTGCCGCCGAAGGCGAAGAAGCCAAGCCGGTCAAAGCCCCTCGCAAGACCAAGCCCAAGGCCCCGAGCGGTAAACTCAAGGCGGTGCTTTACTTCCCGCCTCGCGAAGGCGCAGACGGCAACCCAGATGCCTTTGACGCGGAATGGGCGGTCCTCGGCCCCTGCCCCGTCAGCGGCCTCCCTGTCCAGCATACCCCGACCGCGGGTTACCGCGTCTGCCCACACAAGGCCCAGGAGGCCGGTGCGAAGAAGACTTTCAGCCTCAACGCCGAGATGCTCAAGTCGCCGATCTCGGCTGACGACGTCCGCCGACTCCTCAACGAGGGAAAGACCGGGCTCAAGAAGTTCGTCTCCAATCGCACCAAGCGCACTTTCGAAGCCTTCCTTGTCGCCGACAAGCAGAAGGGCTGGTGGTTCGAATTCCCTCCCCGCAAGCCTCGCGCCCCCAAGGGTGCGCCGGCGGAGAAAAAATCGGACGAACCGTTCTGATCAGCGCTCCCAGGGCTGACGCGGGATGCGCTGAACGATTCCGAGGAAAAGCTCGGACTCCATCTTGCGTAGCCTGATCAGATCCTCGGGGAAGCCGTCTTCCTTGGAACGCATCCGCGTCTCCCAATAGTGGCGGTACCATCGGTAGGCTTCGGCCTTGCGACCGTCCCCCCAATCGAAATCAGCGCAGATCCTCGCCGCATACCACGGAGCGTCCGGCGCTTCAGCGGCCTTACGGTAATAGTCGGCGGCTAGCCGGAGATCCTTGAGCTTACCCTCAGCTAAGAAACCTGCGGCCAGCAACAACGACGTCCGATTGCGCGCATGCGCCATACCCTCTTCCAGGACATCGAGCCCGCGTTGGCCGTATTGACGGAAGAGCCGCTCCTGGGTCTCGGCCGGAACCTTGGCATAACCACCGCGGCGACGAATTTCCCAATGCGCCATGTCGAGTCCGATGCGAAGACCGGCGTTCTCCCAGAAGTAACGGGCATGCGGATCAAGGGTGCACGCGGTTCGCATGAGGGCTTCGCAGCCCGGGCGATCGCGACGCTCCCAGAAGACGTAACTACGAATCCAAGCGATGTCGGCGACGACCGTACGCAGGCCACCCAGGACGCCAAGCAGCACGCCCTGTCCCAAGGTCGGTTCGAGTTCCTTGCGCCCAATCTCGGGGATGTTCGGACGAATGCGACGCCAGGAAGATTCCGCCAAAGCCCCGGCCCCGAGGATAAGCACGCCGACCAGCAACCATGGGGCGAAACGACGCATCAGATTTCCCTCCGACGGAAGATCAGCGCGCCCACGGTCAGGTAAGCGACCAGATAGGCCAAGCCCGACAGGCCGACGGCGATCAGCGCGCCGTCCTCGACCGCGGAGGAACCAAGGACCAAGGCGTCGGCGAGATTGAACTGCTGGAGATTAGGAATCAGCCGGGTGCTCACCCACAGGAACGCCGCGTAGACGGGGGAATCCGTCGGACGCAGGAAGGCGTCCTGCGCGATCCACTGGAGCTGGCCGGCGACGACCGCCAGGGAGCCGACCACGACCGCGAAAAGGAATGTCCGGGCCAAGGCGGAGATCGCGAGGACGATGGCGATAACCACACCCAAACGGAGCCACTGCATCAGCACCAGCTGCCCGAGGCCGACGACGCTGAACGTGGCCGGAATCTTGCCCGACTGTTCAGCCAAGGCGATCAGCTCCTGCTCACGAGCCCAAAGGACGATGCCCTGCAACCCGGCCAGCACGACGATGAAGACGCCCAGCACCGCCCAGGCGCCGAAGAACTTGCCCAGCAGGAATTCCGCGCGACTCAGGGGCTTAGCCAAGAGCGTCAGCGCGGTCTTGTTGTCGATCTCGCTGAAGAACAGCTGGGCAGTCATCACCACCGCAAGAACGGAGCCGAAGAAGAACATCCCGCCGAACCCGAAGTCGGCGATGAACTTGAGTTCGCCGTGGCCGAAATCGAAGACACGCAGCGACACGGACGACAGCACCATCGCGGCGCCGAGCACCAGAAGGAAGGCGAAGAAGCGCTGGCGGACGGCTTCTAGGAAGGTGACCCGGGAGATCCAGAGCGTACGGCGGAGGGAATCTTTCATGTCAGGCATCGCGACTTCCGGTCACGAGTTCGCGGAAGAGGTCTTCCAAAGAGCGGCGGGGATGGGTGACGGAGGTGACCTTGGCGCCATGCGCCTCCAGGGCCGCTTCGGCGGCGGCCCGCGAGGCCGGCGTCATGGCTTCAATCGTCATCACGTGGCGATCGCGACGGGCCAGGACATCGTCCACGGCGCCTTCAAGGACGAGCTTACCTCTATCCATGATGGCGACGCGGTCACACACCTGCTCGACCTGCCCGAGGAGGTGGGAGCAAAGCACGATGGTCTTACCCTTGTCGCGCATCGCATGGATCATGCGACCGATCGCGGCGGAACCTACCGGGTCGACGCCGGCGGTGGGCTCATCGAGGATCACGAGCTCGGGGTCATGCACCACGGCCTGGGCGAAACCGATGCGCTGGAGCATCCCCTTCGAATAGGTGCCGATCGGACGGCTGGCCGCCTCGGTCATCGCGGCCAGACCCAAAGCGTCCTCGACGGCGGCGTCGAGGTCGGCGGAGGCGACGCCGCTGAGCTGCGCGCAGTAGCGCACGAGTTCGCGACCGGTAAGGAACTTATGGAAGTAAGGAGCCTCCGGGAGAAAGCCGGTGCGGCGGCGCGCGGCGCTCGTCGCGGAAGGCTGGCCGAGGATACTGATCTCGCCGGCGGTCGCGGAGACGAGGCCGAGCACGATCTTCAGCGTGGTGCTCTTGCCGCAACCGTTAGGACCGAGCAGGCCGAAGACCTGGCCGCGCGGGATCTCGAGCGAGAGATCGTCCACGGCGCGCAGCTTGAGGCCGCGCATCCCGATGCGGAAATCCTTCGTGAGATGGCGGACGGAGATGGCGGAACTCATCGGCGGATCGCGAACTCGCGACACGTGCGCAAGCCGGTGAAAGTCTTGACCTCCTCGCCACGGATATGTCCGTCGAGGGTCTTGGCGATCTGGTCGGTAAAGCCTTCGACTTCGCCTTCGTCGCCCTCGGCATGCAGATAGACCCGTCCGTCGGACAGGTTCTGGACATATCCCGTCACGTCATAACCACGGGCCAAACCGAGGACTTGGGCACGAAAACCGACCCCTTGGACGTGTCCTGTATACCAGACATCGCGATGGGAGACATGGGTTGACATGAGCGAGAGGCCTTGTGATTATTGGTTTACCTTTCGGGACTAATCCACACCAATCCTCTCAGACCATGCACCTCCCCCTCGCATTCCTCAACGGCGAAACCGCCCTTATCATCCTTGTGGTGGTTGTCCTCCTTTTCGGCGGCTCCAAGCTCCCCGAGCTCGCCCGCGGTCTGGGCAAGGCCAAGCGCGAATTCAAGAAGGCTTCGGAGGAAGTCGAAGACGAAGTGCGTAGCGCCGTCGAAGAAGACGAACGCAAGAAACTCCGCATGAAGCAGATCGAAGAAGAAGAACGTGCTGCGGTCCGCGCTAAGCTCGAAGCCGAAGAGCGCGCCAAGCGAGCCCAAGACGGCAAGCAGAACTAAGACCTCCGGGGCCTACCAAGGCCCCTTTTTATTTCCCGATGTTCACAGGGTTAGTCCAGGGAGCCGCCAAGGTCGTCGCCATCGCCCCCCGCGAGAAGGACGGCGCCCGCCTCACCCTCGCCCACCCCCTCCTCGCCTCCGCTAAGCCGGGCGACAGCATCGCGACCAACGGTTGCTGCCTAACGGTCGTCGACCCCCAGGGGCAACAAGCCAGCTTCGACATCCTCGCCGAGACGCTTCGCCTAACGAACCTCGGCGACCTTCGTCCTGGATCGGTCGTCAACGTCGAGCCCAGCCTCCTTCCCACCGATCGGATGGGCGGCCATTTCGTAACCGGGCATATCGACGGTTGCGGCGAGATCCTCTTCTTTGGACAGGATGGCGCCGACTGGCGGCTGGACATCAAAGCCTCCGAGACCTTTCTCCGTCACGTCGTCCGTAAAGGCTGCGTCGCTGTCGATGGCATGTCCCTGACCGTGGCGGACGTGATGCCAGGCGGCTTCCGCATCTGGATCATCCCACATACGCTCGAAGTGACCAACCTGTCGGGCCGAAAGGCGGGCGAGCGGGTCAATCTGGAGTCCGACTTGCTGGCGAAGTACGCCGAAAAGCTCCTCGGCAAAGCCTAGACGCTTAAGCCGGGCCCGTCGAAGTCTCGTTCAGTCGCGCCTGCAGACGGGCAGCGATGACCTCATCGGCTTCGCCTTCTGCGGGCATGGGCTCACGCAGCAAGGTGACGTCGACGCGCGAAAACGGCAGCGGCATGGCAAATCGATCCCAACTGCGCATCCGCCAGCAGGAGAAGTAACGAATGCCCATCACGACGAAGGGACTGCGTGTCAATCGGGCCAGCGACACCGCGCCCGACTTGAACTCGAGAGCTGGGCCCTTAGGTCCGTCAGGTGTGATGCCAGTATGATTACCAGCGCGCATGGAACGCGTCAGGGTGATCAAGGCGGCGGCGCCACGTCGGTTGGATGAGCCGCGGACCGCGGTAATGCCCATGAACTTGAAGAAGGCGACCAGCCAGGCTCCGTCCTTGCTGGTGCTGATCAGCGCCGTCACCGGACGCGAGAAGTAGCGGTTCGCGATCCAGGATGAAACGAAGAGTTTATCATGCCAGAGCAACAAAACCACCGGGCCCTCGGAGTCGTCGATCCGGTCTACATTACAGCGAAAACGAAGGGTCGCGAGCCACAGACGCAGGAACAAAGCCATCGGCAGGACCCACACCCAATGATACCACGGCACCACGGCGGGGGTATCGGTATGATCTCGTGGGGCTTCAGACACACCCCTCTATCTCACCTCCGCGTGCGCAGTTCAAACAATTACGCAGATAGACCCAAGCCACGACGCACGCCGGCTCTGCGGAGCAAGTGAGTCAATGGGGTGGCGAACACCTCGGGGTCCAACCCAGCCCAGGCCTCAGTCTCCGCAGGAGTGCGCCACAGGATCGAGTCCACTTCAAAGGCCGCCAAAGAGGTCGGATAGTCTCCGCGTAGCACATAAGAACGTACGAACTCGTTGCCGAGCTCGGCGTGCCATGGGGCGTAGTCGACCTCGAGCAATGCCTGCGGCGATACATCTAACCCAAGCTCCTCGCGAAGCTCACGAACTGCCGCCGTGAGATAATCCTCCCCGGAATCGACATGGCCAGCGCAGGACGAGCTGAGCATTCCGGGGCAGTTGTCCTTGGCGTAGGAACGGCGCTGGAGGCAGAGTTGCCCGTCACCACGCAGCCAGAAGATGTGAATCGCCCGATGAAGCAGTCCTCGGCGATGAATCTCACGGCGGAACTCCCGACCGATGACCACATCGCTTGCGTTCACGACGTCAAAGACCTCATCCGGTGATTGTCCGACTTCGCGCTGACTCATCGTCCTAGGTCCATGATGACGTTCCAGCGCCTATTCAGCTCCCGGTCGTGCTTCTTCCAATCCGGATCCCACGCGGCTAACTGGTTCCAGAACCGGTCGGAGTGATCCATGTGACGCCGATGGGAGAGTTCGTGCAAGATGACGTGGTCGTGCAACATCGGTGGGAGCAGGATCAAGCGCCAGTTAAGCGAAAGTGTGCCGGTGGTTGAGCACGATCCCCAACGGGTGGTCTGGTCGCGCACGCTGACTTGCTCAACAGTCACGCCAACCTTGGTGCTCAGACGGTCGACGGCCAGCCCTAGACCAGTCTCGGCTAGTCGACGGATGACACGGACCGCCCCTTCCTCGGGATCAACCGACGGCATGACGAGGTTCACCTTATCCTCGGTCTTAGAGATGCGAATGGAACCACGCGTACCCTGCTCCATCTCGATTGCCAGTAGGCGGTCATCCAAGGTAACCCAAGGAAACTTACGCAGATGGGAGGTGAGCGAAGGCTGGACGGTGCGGGACTTGGCCAGCACGCGTTCCAACCACGGAAGGTTATCGCGCAGAAAAGCCAGCGCGGAGGCATGCGTGGCGTGCGGTGGATAGGTCAGGACGACCTTAGGTCCTGGTTTCACCGAAAGCCGAACGCGGGACGTGCGGGCGGAGACACGCGGCCACACCAACACGGGGCAGCCGCCGACGTGCACGGTGAGTGGCTGGTCGTCCTGCTCCATGCTCAGCCTTGAGGGGCGCGAAGTTCGGCTTCGGCGACGACCTTGGAAGTCTGTCGGCGTAGGGCGGAATCAGGATCGATGCCGGCATCACGGCAAGCGGCGATCAGCTCGAATAACTTCCGCCCGGCGGCTTCTTCGGTAAGTCCTTTGGCCTGGGTATCGACCTGAACGACGTCGACGGTCGCGCCGGCGTCGAGCTGCTTCTTGCGGACCTGCTTCCAGACTTCACGGGCGGTGAGGATGGCGTTGAGCGAAGGTGGTAGCGCCTTGAAGACCGTGGGCTTCTTGGCGCCCTTCTCCTTCAGCTTGATCTGCTCCCACTGCGTCACGACCGCATCGGCCGTACCGAGCTTGACGCCGTCGCCGAAGACATGCGGGTGACGACGGACCATCTTCTCGTTCACCTCGCGGGCGACATCGTCGAAAGTGAACTTGCCGGCCTCGGAGGCCATCTGCGCATGCATCGCGATATGAAAAAGCAGGTCACCCAGTTCCTCCCGGAGATTGGCGTCGTCATTCAGGTCGATGGCCTGAATCAGTTCGGCGACCTCTTCGACCAAACAGTCACAGATGGTGCGATGCGTCTGCTCACGGTCCCAAGGGCAACCGTCAGGAGCACGGAGTCGGGCGGTGGTCGCAAGCAGAAGGTCGATGCCGGGCATGACCCGATGCAGAAGGCAGGAAGGAAGGGAGTCAAAACGATTGCCAGAAGCCCCGGGAGCGCTTGCTTTAGGGCCAGTGGACAAGCTGACCGAAATCATGGACGCCAAGCGCCGGGAAATCGCCCCGTTCGCCCGTGCGGTCACGGATGCCGAACTGGCGGCCTTCGCCGGTAAGCATACTTCACCCGGATTCCGCCAATCCTTGCAGGTCCAGGGACGCCTCAGCGTCATCGCCGAAGTCAAACGGGCCTCGCCAAGCGTCGGCCAGATCCGCGAAGGCGTGGACGCCGTCACCCAGGCGCGCGCCTATGCCGCCGCCGGCGCCGACTGCCTCTCGGTCCTCACCGAGACGAAATACTTCAAAGGCGAACTCAAGGACCTCGTCCAGGTCGTCCAAGACCAACCCTCTTGGGCCCGCCCCCTGCCCTGCATCCGTAAGGACTTCATGGTGCACCCCTATCAGGTGCTCGAAGCGGCCCAAGCCGGCGCCCGGTGCATCCTGATCATCGTCCGCGGCCTCACTGACGAGGAGATCATTCCGATCCACCGTTCGGCCAAACTCGCCGGACTGGACACGCTCTTCGAGGTCCATGACGAAGCCGAGCTCGAGCGTGCCCTGCGTCACGACCCCGACATGGTCGGTGTGAACAACCGCAATCTTTCCACTTTCCAGATCGACCTGTCCTTCGCCGAACGCGTCATCCCGCATATGCCGAAGTCCGTCCTGAAGGTTGCCGAGAGCGGCATCAAGACCGCCGAAGACGCCGCCCGCATGCGGGCCGCTGGTGCGCACGCCTTGCTCGTCGGCGAGTCCCTCATGCGTGAGCAAAATCCGGCCGCGCTCATGAAGGCATTACAACACGCATGAACGACGGCCCGCTTTCGCCAAACGAGACCCGGGACCTACTGGACCGACTCTCCCACATGCCGAAGAAGTGGCTCGGCCAGAACTTCCTCATCGACGGCAACATCGTCCGGAAGTCGCTGGAGCTCGGCGAAGTCAAGGCCGGCGACACCGTCGTCGAAGTCGGTCCTGGCCTAGGAACGCTGACCCGCACCCTGCTCTGCGCAGGCGTCGACCTCTACGCGGTGGAAGCCGACCGCACGATGCACTTCCACCTCACGGAATCATTGCTGCCTCGCTTCCCGAAGACCTTCCACCTCAAGGAAGGGGACGCCGTGGATTTTCCGCGCGCCGGCCTCGTCGACCCAATCGACGGTTCGTTCAAGGTTATCGCCAACCTTCCTTACGCGATCTCGACGCCGTGGATGGATGGCATCTGCGTCGGCCCGCATCCTTCGATGATGGTGCTCATGCTCCAGCGCGAAGCCGCCGAACGCCTCACGGCTGAAGTCGGCACCGGCCACTGGTCCGCGGTGACCGCGCAGGTCCACCTGGCCTTCGAGAAGGTCAAGGTGCACCCGGTACCCGCCCAATCGTTCAATCCGCCGCCCAAGGTCGACTCGTGCCTGCTCGTTCTCCGTCGTCGTCCTGACGCCAAGCGTCTCAGCCCCCGCGCCCGCGAAGTCGCGCGCATGCTCTTCACCCAGCGTCGCAAACAGGTCGGTTCCGCTGCCAAGAAACTTTTTCCGGGTGCCGCGGATGTGGCCGCCTGGCTGGCAGACCTGCCCCGCTACGGTTTGACCAGTTTGGCCCGCCCGGAGGCGATTCCGGCCGAAGCCTGGCTGACTCTCTGACGCCTGGGGTTGCTTTCCGCCCCTTCTCTGCTCCTTATCCCGCCATGTCCGTAAAAGTAGGCCTCGTCTCCCTTGGCTGCGCCAAGAACCTGATCGATTCCGAGATCATGATCGGCCACCTCGCCAAGGCCGGCATGACCATGACCCCCGATGCCGCCGAGGCCGACGTGGTCATCGTCAACACCTGCTCGTTCATCGACGCCTCGAAGCACGAAGCCCTTGAAGCCATCTACGAGATGAGCGACGGCAAGGCCACCGCCCGCAAGAAAGGCCAGAAGCTCATCGTCGCCGGCTGCATGTCCCAGCGTTATCAAGGCGCCCTGCCCGTCGTCGAAGGCGCTAAAGGTCGCGTCGAACTGCCGAAGGTCGACGCCTTCATCGGCCTCGACCAGGTGACCAACATCGTCCCAGTCATCCGCAAGGTCATGGGCGGCGACGCCGGCATGACCGAGTTCCTCTCCAAGACGACGACCTTCATTCCCGACTTCGATACGCCACGCTTCCGCCTGACCCCGCGCCATTCGGCCTACATCAAGATCGCCGAAGGCTGTAATCACCCCTGCACCTTCTGCATCATCCCGCGCATCCGTGGCCGCCATCGTAGCCGCACGGTCGAATCCGTCGTCAAGGAAGCCCGTCAGCTCGTCGCCGAGGGCGTGAAGGAGATCAACCTCATCTCCCAGGACACGACCTACTTCGGCATGGACCGCTGGACGGAAGCCCGTCCGAACCCGCGCAGCAAGGTCGACTCTTCTAAGGGCGAATCGCTCGCCTCCCTCCTCCGGGAACTCGACCAGATCGAAGGGGATTTCTGGATTCGCCTGCTCTACACCCACCCGGCCCACTGGAGCGATGAGCTCATCGAGACCATCGGCCAGTCGAAGCACGTGGTCCGCTACGTCGACATCCCGCTCCAGCACGTCTCCGATAAGATGCTCGGGGCGATGCAGCGTGAGACCGACGGAGCCTACATCCGCGACCTGATTAACCGCATGCGCGCCGGCATCCCCGAGCTCGTCATCCGCACCACCTTCATCGTCGGCTTCCCCGGCGAGACCGAAGAAGACTTCACCGAGCTACTGGCCTTCCTCGAGCAGACCAAGTTCGACCGCGTCGGTGTTTTCAAATATTCCAAGGAAGAAGGCACCAAGGGCGCCAAGTTGGAAGGTCACCTCTCGGACGAGGTGAAGGCCGACCGCCATGCGCGCGCCATGCTTCTCCTCCAGCGTCTTTCCAAGCAGCGCGGTGAAGCCTTCGTGGGCCGTAAACTCCGCGTCCTCGTCGAAAGCCCGGGGATCGCCCGCAGCGTCGGTGACGCCATGGAAATCGACGGCATCGTCAAAGTGCCGAAGAAACTCCCGATTGGCGAGTTCGCCGAGGTGACCGTCACTGGCGCCGAGGAATACGACCTGATCGCGAAGTAATCAGCCTTCGGCGTCGCGTTCTGGCGCCGCTTCCGCGGATGCCGCTGCGGCGGGCGAATCGCTGAGACGAATGAGTGCGTCCAACGACGTGAAATGGCGCGTCCAGTCGGTCATGTCCGGGATGTCGCCCACGACGGTCGAGAACAGTTCACGCTTCTCCTGCTTCAGCTCTTCAATGCGCTCCTCGACCGTGCCCGGCGCGATCATGCGATAGATCAGGACCGGGTTCTTCTGGCCGATGCGGTGGACGCGGTCGACGGCCTGGGCCTCGACGGCGGGATTCCACCACGGGTCCATCAGGAAGACGTATTCGGCGGTGTTGAGGGTGATGCCTGTGCCGCCGGCCTTCAGCGAGGCGAGGAATAGGGCCGGCCCCTTGGTCTCCTTGAACTGCTCAACCGGAGCGGAGCGATCCTTGGTCTCGCCGGTAAGCTCGTAGATCGGCAGCGACGGCAGGTCACGCGTGAGCGCCGACTTCACGCGCTCGATGAGCGAGACGAACTGGGAGAACACGACGGCCTTGGAGCCGTTAGCGGCAATTTCTGAGAGTTTGGAGACCAGCAGCGTGACCTTGCCCGAATGGGCCGACGGGCAATGCGAATTCTCCGGCAGTAGGCCAGGGTCGCAACAGACCTGACGCAGACGCATGAGCAGCGTAAGCACCGAGGTCGCATCCTTCGAGAGCAGCGAGGCGAGTTCGCCCGAAAGGCCGCTGCCCTGGGTGAGGTGCTGGTAAAGGGAACGCTGCTCATGGGTAAGCGGGCAAGGCAGGACGACCTCCATCTTCGGCGGGATGTCGGCGGCGACGTGGCGCTTGAGGCGACGCAGGATGAAAGGCGACACCTGGCGGCGCACCTTACCGAGAGCGATGGAGGGATCGCGCAGCATCATGCGTTCAAAGTTGGCGCGCTTGCCGAGCAGACCCGGCATCAGGTAACGGAAGATCGTCCAGAGATCGGTCGGCCGGTTCTCCAGCGGCGTGCCGGTGATGGCGATACGGTGATCGGCCTGTAGCGAGACACAGGTCTGGGTCGTCTTGGACTCAGGGTTCTTGATCGCTTGTGCCTCATCGAGCACCGCATAGCCGAAGCGGGTCTTCGCAAGCAGGTCGGCATGCCGTCGAAGCTGGGTGTAACTCGAGATCCAAAGCTTGGCCGAAGGATTCTTGACGAAGTCGTCGTCCGCCGTGAGCACGGCCGCGCCGGCGCTCATCTCAGGATGGAAGCGTTTGATCTCGCCGAGCCACACCGGGATCACGCTGGCGGGACAGACGATAATGGAGCGCTCGCCGATCGGACGTGAAGCCAGCAACGCGAGGACCTGGACGGTCTTACCCAGGCCCATCTCGTCGGCCAGCAGCGGGTGGGAGCCTAGTTCGCAGAGTCGACCGAGCCACGCGACGCCCTTGGCCTGATAAGGACGAAGGTGGGCGGGGAGATTATCGGGCGGAGCAGGCTCATGGAGCAGCTTATCCTTCCAAGCCTTAAGGTCGTCGTTGAGCTTCAGCGCGCCGACCGCGGCATGGTCGAAAAGCGATAGCAGCAGGTAGCGCGGCACTTCGCCGTCCTTGGCGCGCCAGTCCTCGGAGAAGTCGGCGACGGCGGCGTTGTAGGCCACGACGCCCTTGCCGGGTAGGATGACCGGACGGCCGCCGGCCTTCAGTAGCAGCTTCTGCTCGTCAGCCAGCAGGCGATGACCGCCGGCCTTGAGGCGCCAGTTCAACTTGAAGGATTTACCGTCCGCGGCGGACTCCGCCTCGGCGTCGACGGCGACCTGCAGCTGCTCGTTGCGGAAGATGTTGAGGGCGTCCTCGCCGATGAGCTTAAAACGCTTACGCCAGTCGTTGAGTTCCTCGCGTACGAATCGCTCGATCCGGCCGATATTGTCGATAGCCCAGGCGCCGGTAGCCTTGCTGTAGACGAAGCCGGCGCGATGCGCGACGGTGTTGAAACGGAAGAGGGTCTGACGCTGTTCGTCGGAAAGTTCGTCACCAGGAATGGCACCAGGACCGAAGCAGTTCCACGCATGACCACCCCGCCCTGCCCAGGCAGCGGAGATCTTTAGGCCGTCAGACGAAAGTTCAAAGGATACCTGTAACTTCAGCGAGGTACGGGCGTTGGCATCTTTGCGCTCAGGCTCCTTGGGTGCCTCGGGCGCGGCCGCGGCGGCAGTCTCATCGATGGCAGGAAGCTCGTCGGCGATGAGTTCCTCGATTTCATAGATGGAAGCGACGGCGAAGGGAGCGCCGTTCTCTTCCTCCGGCAAGGAGGTGCGCCATTCGAGCTTGGCGCCGTTGATCTCGATTACCGCCCGGACGGTCTGCGTCTCGGTCCGCGTGACGGCTTCGGCATTCTCAGGCTTCAACTCAATCTGTCTGACCAAACCTTCGGTATAAAGCCGACGGCCTTCGACGAGATCGACCTCTTTGAAGGCAGACTCCCACTCTTCCGGAAGAGACACAAACCACCTCTCCAGGGCTTCCGTGGAGTAGGAGCGATTGGCCGGACGTGGGGACGACATCGACGGACCCGAATTAAACCTGCCCCGATTTCCGCTTACAACCCCCAAACTCTGCCAATTTTAAGCAGGGGCCGGTCTGGTATCGACTGGGTCTGGGCTTGTTATGCACGGGTCTCAGCGTCTAGGATTTACGTCCCTTTTACAGGCAAAGAAATGAAACATCTTAGCGTCGGAACCCGCTGGAATGCGGACCTTGTATCCTCTTATCACGAACAGTGGTCTAAGGACCCCTCGTCCGTGGACGCCGAATGGCGCGCCTTCTTCGAGGGATTTGAGCTCGGCATGAGCCTGCCTCCCAAGCCCGCCAAGGGTGCCGCTCCCGCCGCCGGCGTCGACGCCGCCGCCCAGTGGAAGGTCCTCGCCGCCATCAACGCCTATCGGACGCTTGGCCACCAGCAGGCCCGCATCAACCCTCTCGCCGAACCGACCCCCCATTTCGAACTTTCCGACAAGGCCCTCGGCCTCGACGGCATCCCGGCCGACCGAGTCTTCCACACCGGCGATTTCCTCGGCGGTAAAATGCTCCCCCTGGCCGAGATCGTCTCGAAACTGAAGTCGATCTACTGCTCGCCCATCGGCGTGGAGTTCAGCCACATCCAGGACGGCGAACGCCGCCGCTGGCTGCAAGAGCGCGTCGAGTCTTCCGGGCTTCGTCCGGCCTATGACGCCGCCGCGCGCCGCCGCTTCCTCCGCTCGATCGTTCAGGCCGAGCAGTTCGAACGTTTCCTGCACAAGACTTTCGTCGGCGCCAAGCGCTTCTCCGTCGAAGGCGGCGAAGTCATGCTGTCCGCACTCGATCAGGTCATCCACCGCGCCCCTGGTTTCGGCGTCACGGACCTCATCATCGGCATGGCCCACCGCGGCCGCCTTAACGTCCTCGTCAACGTCTGCGGAAAGAAGGCCGAGGCCCTGTTTGGCGCCTTCTCCGAGAATCATATTCCGGACACCACGCACGGCGATGGCGACGTGAAGTATCACCTCGGCTATGCGGGTGCCCGCGTCGTCGACGGCAAGGAAGTCAGCATCACGTTAGCCTACAACCCCAGTCACCTCGAGGCCGTCAATCCGGTCGTACTCGGCCGCACCCGCGCGCTCATCGATCTCCAAGGCGGCGGCGATCGTTCGAAGGCCCTGCCGATTCTCCTGCACGGCGACTCTGCTTTCGCCGGCCAAGGTATCGTCATGGAGACGCTTAATCTGGCCGAGCTCAAGGGCTACCAGGTCGGCGGCACGCTGCACATCGTCACCAACAATCAGGTCGGCTTCACGACCAACCCCGACGAGTCCCGCACCGGACGTCATTGCACTGAGATCGCGAAGTTCACCGAATCCCCGATCCTCCACGCCAACGGCGACGACCCTGATGCCGTCGTCCTCGCGACCGAGATCGCCTTGGAATATCGCCAGAAGTTCGGCGCCGATGCCGTCGTCGACATCGTCTGCTACCGCCGCTACGGCCACAACGAGACCGATGAGCCCGCCTTCACCCAGCCGGTGCTCTATCGCGAGATCTCGGCCCACTCTTCCGTCGCCGACCTCTACGCTTCGCGCCTGACCGAATCTGGTTCCGCTCCGGACGGCGAACTGATCGCCCTGCGTACGGAGTTCGACATCATGCTCAACGCCGCTCAGGAACGCGCCCAAGCCGCCCTCGCCGTCGAAATCGAGGAACGTAAAAAGAATCCCGTCGGCGTCCGTCCGTTCCGCTCGCCCTACGAACATAACGTCGACACCTCCGCCCCGCAGGAGCTGCTCGATAAAGTCGCGCCGGTCCTCTGGCAGATGCCCCCTGACTTCTCACCCAACCCGAAGATCAAGCGCCTCCTCGACACCAAGGCCGAAGCCTACAAGTCCGGGCTCAACTTCGACTGGAGCCTTGGCGAAGGCCTCGCCTTCGCCTCCCTTCTCGCCGAAGGCTACCCAGTCCGCTTGTCCGGCCAAGACTGCGAACGCGGCACTTTCTCGCACCGCCACGCCGTGCTACATGACCCCTCGAATGACGCCGAATACTGCCCGCTCGGCTCCATCGCTGGCGCCGAAGTCGAGCTCGTCAACTCATCGCTCTCGGAATACGCCGTCCTCGGCTTTGACTACGGCTACTCGCTCGAAGCCCCCGATTCGCTTGTGATCTGGGAAGCCCAGTTCGGCGACTTCGCCAACGGCGCCCAGATCATGATCGACCAGTTCGTCGCTTCGGCGGAATCGAAATGGGGTCAGACGAGCGGTCTCGTCATGCTCCTTCCTCATGGCTACGAAGGCCAGGGTCCGGAACACTCTTCCGCCCGTCTCGAACGCTTCCTGCAGCTCTGTGCCGAAAACAACCTGCAGGTCATCCAGCCCTCCACCCCGGCACAGCTCTTCCACGCCCTGCGTCGTCAGGTGAAGTCCGAACACCGCAAGCCGCTCGTGGTCATGACGCCGAAGAGCCTGCTTCGCCACAAGGCTTGCGTCAGCACGCTGAACGACCTGACCAAGGGCCGATTCCAGTCAGTGCTCGCCGACGCCACGCCCGCCGCGAAGACGGAACGTCTCATCCTCTGCTCCGGTAAAGTTTTCTACGAACTCGACGCCGAACGCGCCGCCCGCAAGGACACGGCGACGAGCATCGTGCGCCTCGAGCAGTTCTATCCTTTCGATGGTGAAGCGCTCGCCAAGGTCCACGCCTCACTGGGTTCGCCCAAGAAGGTCGTCTGGGTCCAGGATGAACCGAAGAACATGGGCGGCTGGTCCTTCGTCGCCGATCTCATCGAGTCCACTCTTGGCATCCGTCCCGCCTACGCCGGTCGCGATGCGGCAGCCTCCCCTGCGGTCGGCTCCCTGGCAGTCCACAAGATCGAGCAGGCCGATATGGTGAAGCAGGCCTTTACCGCCTAATAGCCGACAGTAGCGGGTTTTCTCGCCTCAGGAACCTCTCCTACTACCCCCTAAACGCCCATCCTAGGTCGTTTAAAGGGTCATTTCCCCGTTGAAACAGGCAGGAATGGGTTCCAAGGTTGAACCTACCTAATTTCATGGCCGTCGAAGTCAAAATCCCTCCCATGGGCGAATCCATCACCGGGGGCCTCCTGGCCGCTTGGCTGGTCAAAAGCGGTGACGCGGTTCGCAAGGGCCAACCCCTCTTTTCCTACGAAACCGACAAGGTGACCTCCGAAGGCACCGCTGAAGTCGACGGCAAGATTACCATCGCCGTCGAAGCCGGCACCGAAGTGCTCGTCAATCAGGTCGTCGCCACGATCGAAGCAGGCGCCGCCGGTAACGCCCCTTCCGCTCCGGCCGCCGCTGCTCCGGCTGCTGCCAAGACTGCTCCCGCCGCTCCGGCTCCTGCACCGAAAGCTGCGCCCGTTGCCGCCAAATCTGGAGCCGCCGCCGAAGTTTCCCCCGCCGTCCGTCGGCTCTCCGCTGAAACCGGTCTCGATCCCGCCGGCGTCGAAGGCTCCGGCAAGGCGGGTCGGGTGACCAAGGGCGACATGCTCGCCGCGCTCGCGGGCCAGACCCCGATCCGCGCCGTCGCTCCCGCCGCCGCTGCACCTTCCACGGTCGCCGCTCCTTCCGCTCCGGCCGCCGCTGTTTCGATTCCGTCGCGCGATGGTCGCACCACGCGCAAACGCATGTCCCCGCTGCGTCGCAAGATCGCCGAACGCCTCGTCCAGGCGAAGACGGAGACCGCGATGCTCACGA
This sequence comes from uncultured Opitutia bacterium, assembly GCA_903853185.1. Classification (GTDB taxonomy): domain Bacteria; phylum Verrucomicrobiota; class Verrucomicrobiia; order Opitutales; family UBA953; genus UBA953. The sequence continues at coordinate 7,845 of CAINSX010000180.1, read as the reverse complement.
CCTTCAACGAGGTCAACATGGCTCCGGTCATGGAACTCCGCAAACGCCACGGCGAAGAATTCCTCAAGAAATACGGGGTCAAACTCGGCTTCATGTCCTTCTTCGTCAAGGCCGCCGTCCAGGCGATGAAGGAAGTCCCCGCGATCAACGCGCAGCTCGACGGCGAAGATATCGTCGAGAACAACTTCTACGATATCGGCGTGGCCGTCGGCACCGACAAGGGCCTGATGGTCCCTGTCGTCCGCGATTGCGATCAGCTGAATTTCGCCGGCATCGAGAAAGCGATCGGCGACTTCGGCAAGCGTGCTCGCGACGGCAAGATTCAGCTCCCTGAACTCCAGGGCGGCGTCTTCACGATTTCCAACGGCGGCATCTACGGCTCGATGCTCTCGACGCCGATCCTCAATCACCCGCAGGCGGCCATCATGGGCCTCCATAATATCGTCGAACGTCCCGTCGCCGAAAACGGCCAGGTCGTGATCCGTCCGATCATGTACCTCGCCCTCTCGTACGACCACCGCATCATCGACGGCAAGGAAGCCGTGACGTTCCTCGTCAAGGTGCGCCAGTTCATCGAGGACCCGCAGCGCCTGCTGTTCGGCGTCTGATCCCCCTTTTTATCATCCTACCTCAATGTCTCAATTCGATCTCGTCGTAATCGGTTCCGGTCCCGGTGGCTATGTCGCCGCCATCAAGGCCGGCCAGCTCGGCCTCAAGGTGGCCCTCGTGGAAAAGGATAATTCCCTCGGCGGCACCTGCCTCAACGTCGGCTGCATCCCTTCGAAGGCCCTCCTGCATTCGACCGAAGTCTATCAGCACGCCCTCCACGGCAAGAAGCACGGCCTCGTCGGCGCCGAGAAGATCACCTTCGACGTCGCCGCGATGCTCGCGAACAAGGACAAGGTCGTCGCCCAGCTCAACATGGGCGTCGGCGCCCTGCTCAAGAAGCGCAACGTCGAAATCGTCCGTGGCCTCGGTCGCCTCGTGAAGTCCGGCCAGGTCCTCGTCCGCTCCACGGCCGGCGACCGCACGCTCGAGACGAAGAACATCCTCATCGCCACGGGCTCCGTCCCGATCGAACTGCCTTTCATGAAGTTCGACGGTGAAACCGTCATCTCCTCCGACCACGGCATCTCGCTGAAGTCCGTCCCGGAAAAGATGGTCGTCGTCGGTGCCGGCGCCATCGGCCTCGAGCTCGGTTCCGTCTGGGCCCGTCTCGGCTCCCAGGTCACCGTCGTCGAAATGCTGCCCTCCATCGGCGGTCCGGCTTATGATGCCGACGTCGCCAAGGCCGCGCAAAGCGCTTTCGAGAAGCAGGGCATCAAGTTCGAGATGGGGGCCAAGGTCACCGGCGTGAAGAAGAGCGCCGCCGGCTCCGCCCTCACCGCCGAACGCGATGGCAAGGCCCTCGAATTCGCAGCCGATAAGATCCTCGTCGCCGTCGGCCGCAAGGCCAACACGTCCGGTCTCGGCGCCCAGGAAGCCGGCCTCAAACTCGACGAACGCGGTCGTATCGTCATCGACGCCCACTTCTTGACCAACCTTCCCGGCGTCTACGCCATCGGTGACGTCGTCGCCGGCCCGATGCTCGCCCACAAGGCTGAAGAAGAAGGCGTCGCGGTCGCCGAGAACCTTGCCGGCAAGCATGGCCACGTGAACTACGCCATCATCCCTGGCGTCATCTACACCGACCCCGAAGTCGCCTGCGTCGGGCTCTCCGAAGCCGAAGCGAAGGCTAAGAACATCGAAGTCGCTATCGGCAAGTTCCAGCTCGCCGGCAACGGCCGTGCGATCGCCTCCGACTGCACCTCAGGTTTCGTCAAGGTCATCGCCTGCGCCAAGACCGACAAGCTCTTGGGCGTCCAGATGGTCGCCAAGGGCGCTTCGGAAATGATCGCCGCCGCCTGCGCCCACATGGAATACGGCGGCAGCGCCGAAGATGTCGCCCGTACCTGCTTCGCCCACCCGACCGTCAGCGAATCCTTCAAGGAAGCCGCGATGGCCGTCAGCAAGTCGAGCATCCACTCGCTCTGAGCGAGGGTCGGACTTTTGAACGAAAGGGTGCGAATAGCACCCTTTCTTATTTTATGCCCAAACAAGGACGCCCTCCCAAATGAAGGGAAGGCGTCGAATGAAAAGTAAAGGGCCAGGCTTGCCACGGCACACGGGTGGACTGACTGCCGTTGCTTCCTTCCGGACCTGGCGGGGTTCGTCTGCCACCCGTTGCATGGGGCCTGACTTGCTAATCTTAATGCCCGCCTAGTCCGTTCTTTTCAATCCCCAACTTAACCCCTAATCATTCCCCTTTCCGATGGCCGAAATCCCCAAATCTTATGAGCCGCAAGGCGTCGAACAGCAGTGGTACGACCGCTGGGTCGCGGCCGGTTGCTTCAAGGGCAAGGTAGACCACACCCGCGAGTCCTTCGCGGTGATGATCCCGCCGCCGAACGTCACGGGCGTCCTGCACATGGGACACCTGCTGAATAATACGCTGCAGGACATCATGGTCCGCCGCGCCCGCCAAGAAGGCAAATCCGCGCTCTGGCTTCCTGGTACCGACCATGCCGGTATCGCCACGCAGTCGCGCGTCGAAAAGGAACTCCGCCAGAAGGAAGGCAAGACACGCCACGACCTCGGTCGCGAGAAATTCATTCAGGTCGCGTCCGAGTGGCGCGACAAGCACGGCGGCATCATCCTCGGCCAGCTCCGTAAACTCGGCGCCTCCTGCGACTGGGATCGCACGGTCCACACGCTCGACGCCGGCTACTCGCAGGCAGTCCTCCAGACCTTCGTCACGCTCTACGAACGTGGCTACGTCTATCGCGGTAAGCGCATGGTCAACTGGTGCCCGGTCTCACAGACTGGCCTGTCCGACGAAGAGGTGATCATGAAGCCCTCCAAGGGCTCGCTCTACCGCATGCGTTATGAGGTCGCCGAGCTCCCCGGCACATTCCTCGAGATCTCCACCACACGCCCCGAGACGATTCCGGGCGACGCCGCCGTCGCGGTCCACCCGGACGACGAACGTTATAAGCACCTCATCGGCAAGCACGTCTGGCGCCCCTTCCCTCGCGCCCAAATCCCGATCGTCGGCGACACTGCCGTCGAGAAGGATTTCGGTACGGGCGTCCTGAAGGTCACACCGGCCCACGACCGCACTGACTTCGACATCGGCAAGCGCCATAACCTTCCGGTCGTCGATGTGATGAACCCCGATGGCACGATGAACGCCGACGCGGGTCCGCTCGCCGGAGTAGAACGCTTCAAGGCCCGCGGTATGGCCGAAAAACTCCTCGAGGAGCTCGGTGCCCTCGTGAAGACCGAACCTTACGAGAACACCGTGGGCTATTCGGAACGCGCCGACGTCCCGATCGAGCCTCGCCTCAGCGAACAGTGGTTCATCCGCTACCCGAAGATCGACGAAGCCAAGCGCGCCGTCACCTCAGGCATCATCAAGTTCCACCCAGAACGCTGGACGAAGACCTATCTCCACTGGCTCGAGAACATCCAGGACTGGTGCGTGAGCCGCCAGCTCTGGTGGGGCCACCGTATCCCGGTCTGGTACCGCAAGGGCGCCGACCGCAACGACCCGAAGAACCTGCACGTCTCCCTCACCGCCCCCGCCGACGCCGCCAACTGGGAACAGGACCCCGACGTCCTCGACACGTGGGCATCCTCTTGGCTCTGGTGCCTCGCGACGATTGGTTGGCGCAAGCCCGGAGAGACGACCGAAGAACTAAAGCATTGGTATCCGACCGGTGCCCTCGCGACGGGACCCGACATCATCTTCCTCTGGGTCGCCCGTATGATCATCGCTGGCCTCGAGCTCCACGGCCCCGAGAAGAAGACCCTCACCGATGACGAGATCCGCCAGCGTATCCCCTTCAAGCGTGTCTATTTCAACGGCATCATCCGCGACAAGCTCGGCCGCAAGATGTCGAAGTCACTCGGCAACTCGCCCGAACCTCTCGATTTGATCGCAAAGTTCGGCGCTGACGGCCTCCGCTTCGGCCTGCTGTCCATCGCCCCCAAAGGCCAGGACATCCTCTTCGACGAGGATCGCGTGGGCCAAGGACGTAACTTCTGCAACAAGCTCTGGAACGCCGCGCGCTTCCGCCAGATGTCCGGCCCGATGGCCGACAACTCGACGCTGGCCGCCGTGGTCAGCCGTATCAGGGCAGCCCAGCTCGATGACGACGACTTCGCCATCCTCCAAGGCCTCGCTGAACTGACCGATAGCACGACCAAGAACCTGGACGAACATGAGTTCACCGCCTACGCGCAGGGACTCTACTCCTTCTTCTGGGGCGACTTCTGTGACTGGTACGTCGAAGCCTCGAAGGCTCGCCTCAGGGACCCAGCCCTCGTCGATAACTGCCTCGCGGTGCAGGATCTGGTGCTGCGTCAGTTCCTCCTGTTGCTCCATCCGGTCGCTCCGTTCATCTCCGAAGAACTCTGGCACCTCCTTGGCTACGGCCCGGAAAAGGACTTTATCCAGAACCACCACACCGGCTCCGGCGGCGATCTCCTCCGTGTTCTCCGCGAAAACGGCATCAAGATGAGCGCCGCCAAGGTCGCCGATGTCGCCCTCCTCAGGGAATTCGTCGCCTCGGTCCGCGGACTCAAATCGCAGGCTAACCAGGCCACCCGTCGCGATTCGGTGATCACGATCGTCGCCAAGGACGCCACGTCGAAGACGCTCCTCCAGTCGAACCGCGACAAGCTCAGCAGCATGGCCGGCTTAGCCGAGATCACCTTCGCCGATGATGCCGGCGATCGTACCGGTTCACTCAACTCACTCGGCACCGTCTTGCTCGAACTCTCCGGCACGGTCGACGTCGCTGCGGAAAAGATCCGCCTCGCCAAGGAGCTGACCAAGCTCGAACAGGCCGTCGCTGCCGGCGAAGCCAAGCTGACCAACGAAGTTTTCGTGTCGAAGGCGCCCCCGAAGATTCTCGAAGGCGCTCGCAAGCAGCTCGACGACGCCAAGGCCAAGCGCGATGAAATCGCGCGCATGCTCGCCACACTCGGCTAAGATGATTTCGCCCAGGCTTCATCCCGACAAACAAACCGCCGCGCAGGCGATTGCCCGGGAGATAGCCGACCTCATCGAGATACGCTCGAAATCGGGCAAGCCCACGGTGCTGGGACTGGCCACGGGCTCCACGCCCCTGCCGCTCTACGCCGAGCTCATCCGCCTGCACCGCGTAGAGAAGCTGAGCTTCCGCTCCGTCATCACCTTCAATCTGGACGAATACGAAGGCCTCGGCGCGACGCACCCGCAGTCGTATCGTTTCTTCATGGAGGAAAACCTTTTTCGCCATCTGGATATTCCTGCGGCCAATATCCACATCCCCGACGGCCTGTCGAAAGATGCGACGAAAAATTGCGCCGACTACGAAGCCGCCATCTGCGCGGCTGGCGGGATTGATCTCCAAATTCTCGGCATCGGTCGCACGGGCCACATTGGCTTCAATGAACCGCCCTCCACCGCCGAGAGCCGCACCCGCTGGGTCCACCTCGACGAGGTAACCCGTCGCGACAACTCCGTCTTCTTCGGCGATCTCGCCCAGGTCCCGCATGGCGCCCTGACGATGGGTGTCGCCACGATTCTCGAAGCACGCCGGGTCGAACTGATCGCCTTCGGCGACGCCAAGGCCGAGATTGTATATCGTGCGATGAAAGAAGCCCCCTCCCCGGGCTGTCCGGCGACCTGGCTGCAGAAGCACCCTCGCTGCACGTTCCACCTCGATGCGGCCGCCGCCAAGGCACTTTGACCAATCAGATGGACGTCGCCCCCCTCCATCGCTCCGCCATCGACCCGGGCCTCGTTCCGGCCGTCCTCTGGACCCGCGCTTACTTGGGCCGTTGCGCAAGTACGGCTGGCTCCTCCGAACTCACCATCGCCCTCCGCCGTGATGACGGCACCGCCTCTTTATTCCGCACGCAGGTGCTCGCAGGCGGAGTCGACGACGATGCGACCTACCTTCACGTCGAACGCACGGTAAAGTTCCTGCTCTGGTCGCGCGGTGCGCCCGACATCCTGCTCTGCGGCCCCGAAGCCAAGAACCTCGCCCGGCGACTACAGGCCGATTACTCCGCCTCAGGCGGTCGCGCTTTCGATGCCGACTTCCACCGTAAGGTCTTTGAACGCCCCCTTTCATTCTGCGCGGTCACGTCCACCGAGCTACCCACCGCCGTCTCCGCCCACCTGCCTCTCGGACGCAACCTAGACGGGTGTCGCATCGGTTTCGATCTCGGTGGCTCCGATCGCAAGTGCGCCGCGCTCATCGACGGCAAAGTCGTCTTCTCCGAGGAAGTGAAATGGGATCCCTATTTCCAGTCCGACCCGGCCTATCATCTCGCCGGGATTCGTCATTCGTTAGATCTTGCGGCCAGCCATCTACCCCGCGTCGACGCCATCGGCGGTTCTTCCGCCGGCGTCTACGTGAACAACAAGGTCCGAATTGCGTCACTCTTCCGCGGGATCACGGACGGCACCCTCTTCGATTCGCAGGTACGGAATATCTTCCTAGACCTCGCCAAATCCTACGGTGTACCGTTCGAAGTACTCAACGATGGCGACGTCACCGCATTGGCTGGCTCGATGTCCCTCGGCCGCAACGCCGTCCTCGGAATAGCGATGGGCACCAGCGTGGCCGCCGGCTACGTCGACACGGCAGGCAACCTCACCAACTGGCTCAGCGAACTGGCCTTCGTGCCCGTGGATTATCGGAAAGACGGTCCGGCGGACGAATGGTCCGGCGACCGCGGCTGTGCGGTGCAATATTTCAGCCAGCAGGGCGTCGGGCGTCTGCTCCCCCTTGCCGGCATCACCTTGGCCGCCTCGATGCGCCTACCCGAACAGCTGGAGGAGCTCCAGAAGCTACTCCTCGCTGGCGACCCGCGAGCCCAGCAGGTCTACGTAGCCATCGGTATCACCTTCGGTTACGCGATCGCCCATTTCGCCAGTTTCTATGACATGAACTGCCTACTGATCATGGGACGGGTCACCTCCGGCCAAGGCGGCACGATCATCATCGAGAAGGCTCGGATGGTCTTGCGCGACGAATTCCCCGAACTTCGCATCGACCTCGTCGTGCCGGACGAGAAAGATAAGCGCCACGGCCAAGCCATCGCGGCCGCCTCCCTTCCCGCCCTCCGCCGATGATCTCCCTCAACCCTCTCGCGCGACTCGTGACCCCTGACGGCAAGACCGGTCCGGACGCCCTGAGCCGCACCACGCACCTCGGCATCGGCGCCCACCAGGACGACCTAGAGTTCATGGCCTTCCACGGGATCCTCGCCTGCTATGATCGCACCGATCGCTGGTTTGGCGGCGTGACCATCACCGACGGCCGCGGCTCTTCGCGCACCGGACCGTTTAAGGACTGGACCGACGACCAGATCGCCGCTGAACGCGTCCGCGAGCAGGACGCCGCGGCCGTCATCGGACAATATTCTTTCATGGCCCAGTTGGGTTTCGGCAGCGCCACCGTCCGCGACGCCCAGCAGACCGCTGTCCGCGACGATCTTTGCCGCATCCTCGACGCCAGCCATCCCGAGGTCGTCTACCTGCATAACCTCGCCGATAAGCACGACACCCACGTCGGCTGCGCGCTCCGTTGCATCGAAGCCATGCGCCAGATGCCCAAGGCGGATCGCCCGAAGATGGTCTACGGTTGCGAAGTATGGCGCGACCTTGACTGGCTCGTCGACAGCGAGAAGACCCCGATGCCGATCTCGGCTCGACCAGAACTGGCCCGCGCCCTCAATGAGGTCTTCGCCACCCAGATCGCCGGGGGTAAACGCTACGACCTCGCCGTCCTCGGCCGCCGCACGGCC